>JABXGU010000671.1 GCA_016550415.1 archaeon
GAAGCATCCTATCAGGTGGTCTACTTCTATTCTCTTCTTGAACCACCAACTTTACGGGAAGAACAGCTTCGGCGACAACTTGGAAAACTCCGAGAAGATGCTCAGAGACAAGTTCCGGGACCCCGGCATGAAATACCGATTCCAAAAGCACTCCAACGAATGCTGGGTTCAGATGCATTTAGGCTAATGCGAGAAGTCATTGAAAAGAAACTATTACGTCGTGAACGATTAGAGGAGCTGGAGGATGTCCATGAAATTCGACGGCTTAATTCATATGTGACCCAGTTGCTTCGTGTTGATCCAGAATCCGAAGCAACACTTACTGCAAAAGCAGCTGCACCATCTCTTTCAAGGATGGCAGTATACTCAATTGGTTCCACAGTAATGCGATTTGTTGGCATAACTATCGTTTCTTACCTCTGTTTTTACCCATTGGCATTGCTTGGCGGTATGGCACCACCAGTCATTGTTGAATCCGTAGATTTTATGTGGCTTCCAGAAAAAATCCTAATCCTTCTTATTCCACTCTCTCTACTTTTTCCGCTAGCAGCTACAATTATTGGTCGAGTTCGTCAGCGAAGAGTACAAGTGACGGAGCCATCTATAGAGTCAACGTGACGGAAGCTCTTGAGGATTCGCTTTCAGCAATCCAAATGGTGATTTGACGAATATTGGTAAATTCTCGCTCTAAATCGTCTTTGAGCTGCTGACAGAGTAGTCGAGCCAGTTCTTCAGATGTTGTTTCAACGACATCAAGGACAACAACATCACTTGTTGGGAAGCTATATGTTCCCTCAGGAGTAGCTACCTGAGTCTGATTACCCTTTGTCGATACAACGATTTTCTTAGAACGGGCAGGCAAAAGCACCCTGTGGTCCCATGCCCTGCATAGTTCACGAAGACGGTGCTTGATTACACGGAAATCAATAACCATTCCTTGAGGATTTATTTCTCCAGTTAGACGAATGCTAGCTTGATAGTTGTGACCATGAAGATGCTCGCATTTTCCACCTTCACTGACAAAGTGTCCAGCAGAAAATTCAATACCAGATACTTCAACTGAAGCCTGCTTCAACATAATATCCCATATACATCTTGTACTTAGTATTAAAAAAAGAAAGGGATTGGCATCCAAATACATAGGATGCCTGTTTACATCATACCGGGTGGCATTCCTGGTGGCATACCGCCCATGCCAGGCATGCCGCCTGGAGGTCCTGCAGGGCCTGCACTCCGCCTTGACGCGATAACATCATCGATACGAAGTATGAGAGAGGCTGCTTCGGTGGCTGAACGAATAGCATGAATTTTCACGCGAAGTGGCTCTAGTACACCAACTTTCACCATGTCTTTAGTTTTACCAGCAAGGACGTCAACACCCATGAGGAACTTGCCAGCACCGTGTTCAGCTCGGAGGGCAACGATGATATCAATCGGGTCATGTCCTGCATTTTCAGCTAGAGTCTTGGGAATGATTTCAATGGCATCAGCAAATCTATTTACAGCGATTTGTTCACGACCCTTAAGTGAGGCTGCATATTCGCGTAAGCCTGATGCAACTCTCACTTCAGGTGCTCCACCACCAGGTACAATCTTTCCATCTTCGATTGCATCCCGTACAACACAAATTGCATCATGGAAAGCTCGTTCAGCTTCATCTACAACACGTTCGGTTCCACCACGGATAAGGACGCTTACAGACTTGGGGTCCTTGCAGTCCTCGACAAAGACCATTTTGTCGTCACCAATCTTCCGCTCCTCTACCCTTCCACATTCCCCAAGGTCTTGCTCAGTGAGATGGTCAATTGAGGAGACAATGCGGCCACCTGTTGCTCGGGCTAAAGCTTCAATGTCGCTTTTCTTGATACGGCGAACGGCTAAGATGTTTGACTTTGCCAGATAGTGTTGGACTTTATCGTCTATGCCCTTCTGACAGAAGACGGCATTTGCACCTATTTCCTTGATTTTTTCAGAAAAAGACTTGAGCATTCTAGTTTCTTCGTCAAGAAAGGCTTTCATTTGCTCAGGATCTGATATCCGGATTTCAGCATCCATCTCTGTTTTTTCAACTTCCATTGATGCATTAATGAGGGCGATTTTTGCTCCCTTGATTCGTGTTGGCATCTCAGGATGTACAACTTCTTTGTCGATAATGACACCTCTGACAAGCTGGGTGTCACTAATTGACCCTCCTTCCTTTTTCTCAACTTTGACATTTTCAATGTCTGCTCTGATACCCCGCTCTGTTTCCTCTGAAATTTGTAAGACCGCATCAACAGCAAGTGGGGCAAGGAAGTCTTTAGCTTCAATAATGAGTTTACTAGCCATCGAAGTCATTACAACTTGCAATAGCTGCTTTCGATTCTCCGGTGTGCAATCGATTGCCAATTCTCCAAGAATTTCTTCAGCTTTTTCTACTGCCTTACGATAACCGCCGATTATTACCGTTGGATGGACTCCACTCTCGATAAGACCTTGTGCTTGCTTAAGAAGTTCTCCGCAAAGGACTACAGCAGAGGTAGTACCATCACCAGTTTCCTCATCTTGAGCTTTGGCAACCTGCACTAGCATTTTCGCAGCTGGATGCTGCACTTCAATCTCATCAAGGATTGTGGCACCATCATTAGTAATAGTGACATCGCCAAGGCTGTCAACCAGCATTTTATCTTGACCACGGGGACCAAGAGATGTGCGAATCGCGTCTGATAATGCTCGCACAGCCATGATATTATTGTGACGGGCGTCGCGGCCCCTAGCTCGTTCCGTGCCCTCCTTAAGGATTAGCACTGGAACACCTTGAAGTTGTGCCATATTTTTGTATCTCCATCAGGATAAATCGTCTCCGAAATCCTTACACTTCAATAAAAGCTTTACCCTCTCCCAGAAGTTGCTATTATTGACTTAATGGATTATTTCATATGTAATAATTGATTAGTCTCCCAATCATCGGTTTATGTTATTTTTTCGACAGTTTAGAGTTCAGTTAAAGGAGTGTAGTCCCAATTGGGAAAGATAGTCCTTAACATGTGAACAATGCCTCGAATTTGGAAGACGGATTCCATTATGAATGACATGGCGAGGATTTCAATCCACGCTTTCATAAGGATTGGAATGCCTAATATTACGAGGGAGAAGTAGGGATCCCATCCTAGCACAGCTGGACAGACTGTTGCGAAGAGCCAGAGGGTGAAAAGGCTTTCTGGTACATAGCCTATTATCACAGAAAGGAATGGACGTTTTAGAAAACGCTGTGTTAATCCGCAGAATACACCAGTCAATGCCTTACCTAAAGGAAGACCAACCAAGCCCAGAATACCCATTGTTCCTTGAGTGTATCCAAATGCGATTCCAGGGTATATACCAACAATTGCCCCGGTGATTGCACCAATGATTGGTCCACCAGGGATAGCGACTAGGAAGGTTCCGAGATGACTAAGGTCAAGGCTAATTTGAGTAGGTGCGAGATGCACTAATTCGATGGACAGTATTGCCAGAGCGGTGCCTAGAGCTGCCATGATTGCAGTGTAGGTTAGGTTTTTTGCAGTGAAGCGGGAGTTGGCTGATTTTCCAGTCATGTATTTACCACCATTTGAAGGAGCGCTGTAAGTTAGATTCTCCTTATAATAGTAACTACTCATAAATGAGTAGATTATTGACACTGTTGTGGAGAAAGCTATTTCTTTTAATCACGTGTGAACAAATGTGAGGAAGATGAAATTGCCTAAAATTCGCCATGCGTTCCTTCCAAATATTGGTGTTCAAGAAGCAGAAATGCTAGCCGAATTAGGTGTATCCAGTATTGATGAATTGTTCAAGGACATCCCCGTAAAATTTCGTCTAAAGAGTCCATTGAAGATACTGGATGGACTTTCCGAGATAGAGGTTTCCCACCTAATTGAAGCTTTATTAGCAAAAAATAGTGACACAGGTCGACAATCTAATTTTCTTGGCGGAGGTGTATGGCCCCATTTAGTTCCTCAAGCAATTCAGGCTATCGTGGAGCGTACAGAATTCCTTACTGCCTATACACCGTATCAACCTGAGATAAGTCAAGGTATGCTTCAAGGATTATTTGAATATCAGAGCTTGATTGCTGAATTAGTGGATTTGCCAATAGTAAATGCTTCAATGTATGATTGGGCTAGCGCACTGGGTGAAGCCGCTTTGATGGCTAGCCGAGTGACTAATAGGAAAAAATTCATTATCCCAGAGTTAATTTCACCATACAGAAGAGCAGTTCTACAAACATACACAGATCCTGCTAATCTGGTTTTAGAGAA
>JABXGU010000672.1 GCA_016550415.1 archaeon
TAATAATCTCCCTAGACACCCCTTAAAGCTGTCGTCAGACATCATTTTTCATCAACTTGTAAAGATTTATGTTTCGCATTTATTTTCCAGTCATTGTAGCATATGAACAAAGAGAATTCAGTGGACAGATGACGCATCGCGGTTTACGTGCGGTGCAGAGCTGACGACCATGAGTTATGAACAATCTGTTGATGTGCCCCCATATTTCACGGGGAAGCTTTTCCATGAGATCTCGTTCTACTTGTAGTGGATTATTACCCTTGCTGAGACCAAGGCGGCGAGCTATCCGGAATACGTGTGTATCTACTGCGATTCCAATTACTACATTAAAGGCACGGTTCAAAACAATATTTGCAGTTTTTCGACCCACACCAGGAAGCTGTAGAAGCTCATCCATAGTCCTCGGTACTTTGCCGTTGAATACCTCTAGTATCATCTTACAGGTATTTTGAATGAAGCGAGCTTTTTGCCTGTAATAGCCAACAGTGTAGATGTCTTTCTGAAGTTGAGATAAATCAGTTGTTGCGAAATCTTCAGCATTACAGTATTTTTTGAAGAGTTTGGAGGTCACTCGATTCACTTGGATATCAGTAGATTGAGCAGATAGAATTGTAGCTATTAATAGCTCTAGTGGTGATTTTGACTGGAGTGTTGAATGACTTTCTGGGTAGGTGTCTTTTAATATCTTGATAATTCGTTTGATTTTTGCGTGTTCTCCTCTATTAACCAAAATCTATCCCAGACCATATTCTGAATTTAATTCAAGTTCAAGTTTGTTCTAGTACAAAACTTCCTGATGTTTTCTCCCATAGAGTACTCTACATTCTATAGGAGAAGTCTGACTTCAAGCCATACTGGCAATCCTTAAATGGTCTTGTGGTGTTCACAAAATCAGTGGTTCAGAGAGGAAGGACGGCTGCCGGATGCTTTGCGTCTGAGGAAGGTCTGTCCTCCTATAGGCAACGGTACGGTGAAAACCGTAGGGTGAGAGCCCTGCTCTGGGAACAGCAACGACACGACCATCGCTGATATGACGATGATACAGTAGAGGTTCCTCTCTTGAGTGAATCCGAGCGACGTGCTGGTAACAGGACGTTGGTTAACCTGTTGAGGATGACGATGGAACCGTTGAAACGGCCCATCACCGTGGGAGCAAGCCCAAATAGGCCACCTATGAGAAGCCTAGAGAGGTGGCGGGTAGGGTGCTTAGCTGAATGCCGTCAAGCCTTCCAAGGTAACTTGGTGGGTCAAACAGAAGATGGCCTACTCTCCTCACTGAACCGCTACCCCTTCTCTCTTAATGGTGTAGCATGTTGGGTGTTCCACGAATTTTGGTACTTCGAATTCCTGGTTGCGATCCTAGGAAATGTAGCGCGTTAAAAATGGCGCGGCATGGTCTTGTGAAGCTGCTTCGAAGTCCTCGTCAGATTCAAGGGAAAACCTTAGTGTTGAATCCATTTGCTGAGAAAGCCTTCTCTCCTGCTGATAAGATTTTTGCAGAACAGGCAGGTATTTTGGTTTTAGATTGTTCGTGGAATAAGGCAGATGAATTGCTTCAGAAAAGGATACGTGGAAAGGCACGTTGTCTTCCTTATCTTGTTGCGGCGAATCCTGTGAATTATGGACAAGTAGGCAAGTTGAGTTCAGTTGAAGCGGTGGCAAGTGCATTATACATTTTAGGTTATCCAGAGGAGGCTCAGCGAGTGCTTGCTTTATTCAAGTGGGGTCCACACTTCTTGGAGCTTAATAAAGAACCATTACAGGAATATGCTAAAGCGGGTGATAGTACAGATGTCATCGCTCGACAAAAACAATTCATGGTTGAATAATCTTCAAGTATCGAAGAGACTATTTTTAAAATAGATGTTATTCTTCGATGAATGGAATGCGAAGATTATAGGCAATTGGACTTGCCATTGGGTCTGAGAGTATTTTAGGAATATAATCTGATAGGTCAAAGGCAATAAGACCTGTACCTTTGTCCTGATATGCGAGTAATCCTGCAGCACCATTGACAAAGGCACCAACACAACCTGCTAGGAATGGTTCTACACCTTGAGCCCAGAAGCCTGCGACAAGACCTGCAAGTACGTCTCCAGTTCCTCCTACACTCATTGCAGGTGTGCCAGTCCAATTAAACCGTGTTTCCGATTGAGTTGTCATTATATCAACAGCACCCTTCAGGAGTATAGTACATTTGAGTTTCTTGGCAAGATTACGAACCTGTTGTGCCCGGTGCATTAATGGTGTCGCTATTTCATGTCCTGCAATCCGTTCCATTTCACCAGCATGTGGTGTAATAATTATGTTAGACTCTAATTTCATTGCGCGTGATATAACCTTGAGTGCATCAGCATCAATAACCACTGGCTTCTTATGCTGATTGGCTATGGAAAGAACTTTGCCAACGGTGTCAAGGGTTTCATGATTATCGCCAAGACCTGGTCCGATTAAAAGAACTTCTACATTGGTAAGAATATCATCGATTAATGGGAGATCGTCTTTTGATAGCATTTTGTCTTGCAATGTGATTGGGATGAGGTCTGGAATTTGACTTGTAGCGGCTGTTATAACATGTGAGGGCGCAGCAAGGTAGACGAGATCTACGCCACTACGTAATGCTCCCATACTGGCAAGGATAGGTGCACCGACAAAATCTGGGCTACCCCCGATAATTAATAGACGACCATAATCCCCTTTTCTAGTTAGTGGAGACCTAGGTTGTACAGCTCGAAATACATCGCCAGGACCTACATAGAGTTCTGCTTCAGGAGGTATTCCGATATCCGAAATGACTAGTTTTCCTACATACTCTTTGTTTTCCAATAATCCTTGTTTGGGTCTATGAAATGTTACAGTAAGATCAGCACGAAACGGAGACTTTATTGTTGGATTGCCAGTATCAGGATGTATTCCAGTTGGTATGTCAATTGCCACTTTGAACCCTTCAAGTTTGTTCATTAAACGAAGGGTGCGCAGAATTGGATTCCTGGGAGCTCCTTTCACACCGGTTCCAAGTAGTGCGTCGACCACAACCATCGGTACAATATCAGGCAGTTCAGAAACGTCATGTACAATTGTGGTTTCAATGGAATGGCGCATCTTCTCGACAATCTTCCAGTTCCATGCAGCAGGAGCATTCTGTATCAGTGAAGGATCACCTAATAAAACAAGATGAACTGTGCGGCAGCGTGGAGCTAGGTGTCGAGCAGCAACAAAGCCATCTCCTCCATTTCCACCTAACCCTGCAAAAATCGCTACCGTGGGTAATTTTTTGTAGCGTTGAAGAATTTCATTCGCTACTGCTTGCCCAGCATTTTCCATCATTAAAAGGCGACTGAAACCTAGATATTCAGCGTTCCACTCAATAGCTGCCATTTCCTCTGCTAGCAAAGCTCGTGTTTCTTGCATTTGTATACCTTCCTATTAACTATTAGAAGGAATTTCATGTATAACAACGCTTTTGACCAGAAGAATCTATATTTCTACTGGGTCAACAGGGGCGATTAATATGCCTAAGGCATTTGTACTCATTGTTGCGAAAAAATCTGTCGACAAGGATACTCTTCTTGGATTACTCATGGAAATTGATGAAGTCAAAGAAGCGCATTTAGTACTATGGAACTTTGATGTGGTTGCTAAGATAGTAGTCAAAGACATAAAACAACTCAAGCACACCATTATCAGTAAAATCCGGCAACTGCCTGAGGTTGAAAAGACTGTAACTCTCATTGCAGCAGAAAGCTAGGCGTCGAATTAGCTACCTCTTTACCTTTCATAACGTCCTAGGAGACTTTTCAATTCATCAGCATCTAAATCCCTTGGTGGAAGCACAATATCTGCTCCACGTTTATACCGGCGTACCCGCTTCCCCAGCTTATCTACCCACTCGAATAATTTCGAGTAAAGAACCATAGCATGATCAATAGCACCCCATCGAGCCTCTTCAAAGATGACATCCCATTGTTCCATTAATTCCTGCAGCACGTTTTCTCTCTGTTCCTCGTCGATGAGGATATAACCCTCACCAGTCACTCTCAATACTAACACAGACTCGCAGCTCCTTGAAAGAGACCCACCTACACACCTTTCCAATGCACTGTTCACTCAAAAGCTTTATAGCAAGACCGCTGCACTGAAAAATTTAGGATTCAAGCGAATCAAACAGGGCCCCTAGCTTAGCTAGACGCACTAGAATTACTAGTGCGGGCAATGTTAGAGCATCGGGCTTTTAACCCGAGGGTCAGCACCATCATACACGGTGCCTCTAGGCGGGTTCAAGTCCCGCGGGGCCCGCCATTCCTATAATATCTTGTAACTTTTTTGGAAAATGAATAGACTATTACAGAGATGTTTGGTGCGGGGGACGGGATTTGAACCCGCGTAGGCCTACGCCACTGGGGCCTGAACCCAGCCCTTCTAGTCTTTGGGATCACCTTTAGAATGAATTGCAGGTGTTTCCCAATTTTGACCAATCTCTGGCACCCCCGCATGTAGTCAGAAGGGCAAAGATGATTGGAGAAGGCATATGAGATAAACTTTTTCTCGATTTCTAACAACAGATACTTTGTGTCTTCTTCTCTTAGGATTTCATCTCAAAGAAGGTGGCTTCGTCATTTACGAAACGCCTCAACCCAAGCTAGGATAAGAGTTCTTTCTTGCTTGAAACAGTCGAGTTGTTATGACGCTGTAGGTATTGGTGTTGGAGGTGATGTAACTAAGGTTTTTGACCATATTGCAGAAATTGCGGCTATTGAGTACCTGCAAAATTTCGAATCATTTACCCTTGTTAGTGAAGAAACAGGTGTTCAGACTATTGGTTCACGTCCGAAAGGGTTTGTCATTTTAGATCCAATTGATGGGAGTACGAATCTAAGCCATGGTTTGCACATATGTTGTATTTCCATAGCATTTGGAGCTGAGCCAACCTTTAGGGATTTAGAGGCAGCGGTCGTTATGGACATTTTTTCAGGTCGATGCTATCATGCTGTTCAGGGAGATGGAGCTTATCGTGATTTAGTGCCGATTCAGCCTTCAAGTTCTAGTCCGCTAGAGGAGTGTGTTATAGGAGTTGATTCAGATTTTCCAGCCTTCAGATTGATGAAGGCTTCAAGCAATAAACAGAACCCACGTATTAGATATACTCGCCATTTGGGAAGTAATGCTCTTGAATTGTGCTATGTAGCTGATGGCACAATTGATGGGTTTGTAGATTTAAGAGGTGTCTTCCGTGGAACAGATTTGTCTGCAGCATCTTTAATTCTTCAAGAAGCAGGTGCGACTTTACTTGACCACAAGGGAAAAATCGTTACAGGTAAATGCACAAATGATGAAAGTTACAGTTTTGTGGCTGCTCGAGATAAAGAATTAGCCAAACAGCTTCTACAGTTAGCGAAAAGAGGGTAAGTTCAGAGTAATATTTACTGGAGTTTTTGCTAAATCTAATCATTTATGGTTTCTAGGATTGAAACTGCATTCCAGATTCCAGTTCTTGCATGGCTGGGACAGTTAGGATCAAGGGTTGCATCGCCTAATCGTGAGATTGCATTTGATGCACGAACAGCAGCAGACCCTAATTCGCCATGAAGTAAATCGATAGCTTCATTCGCTGCGCGTCGGATGTTGCGGGGTACAGTGCTATCTTCTCCTATCTGGGAGAGTATCATTGTAGCCTGCTCAATTTTCTCTATTATTTCTGCTGGGAGTTCGTCGTTTTTAGCCATACTGAGGCCCCCTCAACAAGCTTTTTTAATTGCGCTGTGTGGACATACAAAGACTACTTAAAAGCTTTTTTCACGGATAGTTGGGGTACTATGACTGACGATCGTGTAACTAAAAGGATGGGGAAGTTGCTCCGACAAGGGGCAGCTCTGCTCGATAAAGCCTGCCCTAAATGTAATACACCATTGTTAAAGATGACAGATGGAACAATGTATTGTGCAAATTGTGACAAAAGGGTTGTCGAAGAAGGAGCGATTAAGGGAAAAGAAAAAACCATTGCCCCGAAGAGTGATGTTCTGACCCAACTAGCCTCACATATACTTCTGAGTCTAGATGTTCTTTGCAAGACCTTGCCCGAAAAATCGCATCTAGAAGAGATAAGGAAATTTGCTGAGGTTACTGAAAAACTTGTAAAAACCTTGCATATGATTCGGGACCTTCAGAGCTAGATTCAATTAGGATTCTAGCTGGTAGGTCATATCGAGTGTTTCACGGATTGTCCTTGCTTTGGTTTTACCAATTCCTTGAACCTCTGTTAATTCTTTTGAGGAAGCTTGGAATACTGCGTTAACATTACCAAATCTAGCTAAGAGTCGTTTGGCGAGAGTCCTATTGATTCCAGGTAGGCTTGCTACAATGTATTCTTGAAGTTCAGAGGTGCTGAGGGAAGGTTTCCTACCTCGTAAACTGAAGGTTTGTGTTCGCTCTTTTTGTTCACGACTGGCAATTGCGAAGAGAAGATTGGCAGCTTCTTCGGCCCCTGAAACATTCACGATCGGAACACGGAAGTCAACCATTGCACTGGCTAGGGCACCACATATTGCAGCAGGGTTCACGCCCCTGCTTGTAAAAAGATTAGCACCAGAAACTAATAGTAATGGTATTTCGAATGTGTCACGTAGGGCACCTAGCTGGATGAACAACCGCCGATCAACGATTGACTGAGCCAAATCCTCGACAGTTTTTGTTTCAACACCCACACGGTCAGATAAAATATAGTCTCCAACCTCAAGGGTCTCCACTTTAAGATCCACATCGAGATTTTTCAAGGATTTTGCAATCGCTGAACGGAGTTCTCGATTGTCAGTGATGATTTTAATTTTCTCAGATTCTGTGGATGGTTTCTGTTCCATGAAATCCTTAAGGGTTGCTTGTTTCCGATCACGTGCAATTTCTCGAGACATTTTTCTCATCTCTTTAAGTAATTCTTTCATTTGGGCCTCACGTCGGATGGCGACCCAATAATATCCCTGATCACGTGTGCCAAGTGCAACTAATACAATGACACGTCCAGGTCGAGTGCGTCCTGTTCTACCACGCCTCTGGATTAAGCGGATTGCACTGGGGACTGCTTCATAAAACACAACAAGGTCACATTCTTGGATATCTAATCCTTCTTCTCCGACACTGGTTGCGACCAAGACATTGTATTTGCCCTCACGAAATGCGCTTAGAATTTGCCCTTGTTCTTTTTGAGTTAATCCACGGTCATCGCCTCTACTGGCTTGACCTACAAATCGAATTGGGAGTGTTTTTGGCACAACTTTCAATGTGGTTTCAAGGAGTTTTGCCGTTTCCCGAAATCTAGTAAACACCATAATACGAGATTCAGGAACTGCTTCAAGTTGTTGTCCTACAATTTTGGTTACAGCTACAAGCTTTGGATGTACTATTTTAGCATCAATTAATTCTTGAGTTAGGAGTAGTGCATCTTGAACATGAGGGTCCTGAACCAATCCCCGGATTGCTTTGGAGGCACCACTACCTTTTGCCTCCTTAAATAAACCGTTAAGAAAATGGTGAAGAGCTGAAACACCTTGTGTTTCTAACTGCTCTAAGGAATGATATAGACGAAGAAGAGCAGCACAATGAGATACTAGTTGAAATAGATGACTTGCTGGTTGAGTTTCACTGGCAATTCGTTGTTGGATTTCTCGCTGAATTTCGAGGATACGACGGACAGTTATTCGGTTTACATCAGCGGTGTCAGAAAATCCTGCTTCCTTTATGGGCTTAAGCCGCTCCGCAATAGCCTTTTTCAAGGCGCGACCAACTTCTAAGAATTTTTCGGGCAATTTTACCTCTCGCCACTCAAATTTGAGAGGTGCAATATATGGTGCAACATCGGGACTATCACGTGTGCGAACCTCGATATTATCAATATGAAGATTCCCAACAATCTCACGGATTTTCTCTATCTCAGAACCTGGTGAAGCAGTTAAACCTAATAGAAGTGGTCTGGTTGCCTGTTTGTAATACTGATTCGCGATGAACACATAGGCATAATCACCTACAGCCCGATGCGCCTCATCCACAATTAGTAAGGCTACATCTTTCAATGTATAACGACCAGCCAAGATGTCATTCTGTAGAACTTGTGGTGTCATAAAGGCAATGTGTGTCTTGTCCCATTGTGCCGGGCGCTGCGATGGAGGTACTTCTCCTGTAATGAGCTGAAGCTGGTCAAGTGGAATCGACATGAATTGTCGGAATGTCTCCAAATGCTGCTGAACCAAGGGTTTTGTTGGCGCTAAAAAGACGCATTTGTATTCGGGATATTTGTGTAGCCGATAAGCTGCAGCTAATATTGCAATTATTGTTTTACCAATACCAGTTGGAAGTATCACAAGAGTGTTCCACTTAACCGCTGTTCCAATAATTGTTTCTTGATAAAGTCGTTTGGCGATTGTATCAGGCTGAATCAATGGATGTGTCACAAACTCTCTCGGTGGCATATTCATCGCGACATAACCCTTAATACTGGCATCAATTCAAGTGTCAGACCCGCATTTATATGCCACTAGAATCAGGTTATTCTATATTTCGGAGAGTGCCCTCAAATGTCGAAAACACCCGTTCCTTCAATTGTAGAAGCAGAGGTCTATGAGGTTAAGATGCCGGGTAATATCGTCGGAAAGGAGGTCATTGATGGAAGCGCCCGGCGTATTGGTATTGTGCGAAGCTTACGTATCACGCTTCCACCAGGTAAAGTTGAACTTCAGGTTAAGGGACTTGGCGTGGAATTACCCATTGATGTCTCCAATATTACAGCTGTCGGTAATGTTATTCAACTAACAAATACGGTGAAAGAAGCAGAGGAGATTAGTATTGGGGACGTCCAGCGTTTGCGCGAAGAAACGTGGAAAGAAGTTCAAGGACTAATGATACACTAGAAATTGCGTATATTATATTCCTTTCTTGATTCTCTTTATTGGTTTGGCAAGGTATCATGAGAAAAAGGAAAAAAAGACCATTTCTGGGACCACTTTTACTGAGCTGGTGCGATCATTGTAATGTTCCGATAGCTTCTGGTAGCCATTGTGGATATTGCGATGGTGCTACACGTCATGTTTCCATTGCGCCACCAGGAGATGTGCGGCCTGCTTTTGCTGGTGATTTAGAACGATTGATTAAATCAATAACGAGACAATATGGGACGAGGGCTGCTCAAGCCTTATTTCCATCTGATAAGGTCGTGCTTTTGAATGCGATTCCAGATTTAGATCGCTGTGAAGAAGTAATTCTTGATGGTCAGATTATCGGTTTGCATCGGTTTCGACTAGAAAATATGGAATGGGAGTTCGTTCCAAAACTCGAAGGTGGGCGTCGACTGGCTAAGGTTTCCCAGAATAAACTTGTTGTTATTTATGACTCCGCTGTTGATTTCATTGTGAGTGGAGCAAATGTGTTGAGACCAGGAATCAAGGATGCTGATTCCGGAATTAAGCCAGGCGATTATGTATTGGTAGTTAATGAGCAAGGGTTAGTGGTGCTAACAGGATTAGCAGCAATGACAGGAGAGGAGATGAAAACAGGAGAACGAGGATTAGCTGTCCGGAAACGGTACTGGGGACCACCCTCTGAAGCGAAACTACTACCTAGAGGACAAACTTGGAAAAAAGTACTAAAAGCGAATAGTCCACTTCTTCAGCGATTAGAGAAAAAGGCAATAAATTTCGTTCAAGACACTGTCACTGAATTTAACCGTCCTATTGCGGTTGCTTTTTCTGGTGGCAAGGACAGCCTAGCAGTTTTGATATTGGTGAAGAAAGCACTTCCTAAACAGGACTTTCATGTAATGTTTATTGACACAGGCATCGAGTTTCCTGAAACAATTGAAAATGTATTTGCATCCGTCTCAACTCTGGGGTTGAAGGACTGTTTTCTAATCAAGCACGTAGATAAGGATCAATTCTTCCGAGTCCTTAATCAGTTTGGATTGGTGGCACGTGATTTTAGAGTATGCTGTAAAACGGTGAAGTTGGGACCAACTGCACAACTCATTGAAGAACACTTCCCGAAAGGTTGTCTAAGTTTTATTGGGCAAAGGCGGTATGAATCTCGTCGTCGAGCCAGCAGTGGACCTATCTGGGAAAACCCGTGGGTACCAAATCAAATTGGTGCTAGTCCAATCCATAATTGGACAGCACTGATGGTCTGGTTATACCTGTTCCAAGAAAAAGCACCTTATAATGACCTTTACAAGCGTGGTTTTGAACGAATTGGTTGTATGTTTTGTCCTGCCTCAACAATGAGTGAATTCGATATGATTGCAGCATGCTATCCGCAGGAGTGGCAACGCTGGTATGAAGTTGCATTGAGTATCGCAGAAAGGGAGGGACTATCAGAGAAGTGGGTGAAATATGGATTTTGGCGTTGGAAGAAACATCCTCCTAAAATTATAGACCTAGCAAAGCAACTTAATATTCCCCTCAAAACACCAAGTGAGGAAATCCCCAAAGAGCAACTCTCCTATACAATCTCCTCACTTCAAAAGGACCCAGTGGAAGGTTCATCAATTCAGGGACAATTCAACCAACCCATCGCACTCAACCAAGCGATGGCTTTCTTACCGGTACTTGGCAGGATTACACAAGATATTGAACGTGACTTAATTCAAATCGTATTTGAGGAGAATGACAACCTCAAATGCGATCTCTTCGGGAGTGGTAACTTCATCGTTTATGGTCCAGAAAATTTACTGAAGAAGACTGCTGAAGAATTAGTAAAAACTATCCTTCGGGGGTTACTTTGCACTGGATGCGGTTCTTGCCAAACACTATGTCCCCATAATGCAATTATCCTCAAATCTGGTCGTTCCATAGTTAACGCTACAAAGTGTACACATTGCATGATTTGCATCCAAGGAAAATGCCCAACTCTTTATGCCTTACACAACCACACTTCGAAGGAATAGTTAAATTAGAAAAGACAAGGAATGAAGCGCTATGAGCCGTGATGTGAAGCGAACAATCTCATTGTATACTCGTCTCTTCAGTCTACCAAGACCACGAACCATGATTATATTCATGATAATAGCATCCTTAGTAGTTGGAGGACTGAATGAACTACTACGAACCATGGGAATAGGTGGTCCCATCACTCTAATAATTGGAGCATTACGAGGGATGATTGTAGTGCTTCCTTCAGCAGGACTCACTATGCTTATTCTTTGGTGGACCACGCGCACAGAAAGTATCCTGCGTAGTCACCGTTTAATTGGAATTATTACTGCAGCAACATTTGTGATACTTGTATTTTGGTTCATCTCTACACTTATGGGATGGATTCTAGAACTACTCTTGACGTTGCTCTATGGTCCCCTAATTGGTAGTGGAATTGCATCCCTTTTCTTCATACGCGGTTTTATTTTAGGCGCAGTTTTTGCCCTCGCCATTATCTATCTTATTGTGCTTAGTATGACCAGAAAAGGCTCCATTAAGGGAGCACTTCTAAGTATGATTTTCCCAACATTTAGTATCAGCTGTTTTATCCTAATGGAACCAACTCTTTTGCTTACATCCACACTATGGAGCTTCATAGGTGTATTTCTAGTACTTTCAGTTGTTCTCGTCAGTTGTGTACAAATACTACTCTACAGGGTTGGACGACCACTGAAAAAGACCTTCAATGTGGATGGTATTCAACTTTTTCGCGGATTTCTCTCCGTTTGGATGGAAGGACAAGCAGATCAGATTGAGACTTGTTTCCGCCAACTTGGTCGAAAAAGCAAGGTTCCCCTTTCAATAATTTGCTTTTCAGACAAAAATCAGAAACCACAACTTATCTTCGTCAATCCTGGAATCCATCCTGGACCATTCAAAAATACTTGAAGCAGTGGTTTATCTAGTGCCATAGCCAGCTGGGGACAAGGGACATTGAACACTACTGCCTGTGCA
>JABXGU010000673.1 GCA_016550415.1 archaeon
AGGACATCTGCAACTCCTGTACCCTGCTGCTTAATGAATTTCAATATATCCTCCACTAACTTGCCTTCCACCTCATTCTGATTTTTTGTTTCAGATTGCAGATTTTCGAGTAGAGAGGTGGCGGCTTTTTGTCTGCTAGCAAAACGGGTGGTCAATGTTTTTCCTAGTTCGTTTGTTATGGTTTCTACGTTGCTTGTGAGTGTGGATTGCTGGGAGGTTAAATTCCGACAAAGACCATCGAGTAGGCCTCGCATCTCGCCAAGATAATCAAGACATCCTTCTTTCATTGCTGTTAGCCCTTGAGTAAATTGCATATTTAGCGAATTTGTATCCCGGCTAAGGTCTTGAGAAGTTGTAGTTAGTATATTGGAAGTGACATCTTGAAGAGTATTGAGTGTTGATTGGATAGTTTCGGATGTTTGCTTTAATGAATTGTTTATTGCTATATTGAGGGCAGTAAGGTTTGCAAGAAGAGTAGATGTAAATTGCTTGTCTGCTTCTAAAATTGGTGCCCATTTTTTCTGGGCTTGTTGCCATGCAAGCGAATCTGTTTGTTGAACTGCTTCTACAATTGTCTCCTCCGTTTTGCCAATATTATTCTTCAAAGCTTGAATTTCTTCTTCCATTATACTATTCAGATTAGGAAGAAGCTGATTTCGAATCAGGTTCCTCAAAGTAGTTTTAAATGACCTAATAGCTTGGGTATCAGAAACAGAGTGTTTTTCCTTTATTTTTGCACGATAATTTTCAATAGCAGATGAAGTATGTTTCGATATCTGTTCTTGGATGAATTTCTCTAGGGTATCAGAGAGATTTCTGTGGTTCTTAATCAGTTGATTGGTAGTGGAGTGGAAGGTTCTTGAAATAGTTATATCTCGTTCTTTCTGTTGTTTTTCAACAGTTGTTCGATAGGCATTCAAAGCCATATCTAATTGTTGTTTCTGTTCTTCACGAAGCTTATCAGAGGTGGCTTCAATGCCCTCAGCATACTCCGTAACCACTGCCTGCAATTGATCTAGATTTTGAAGTAAAGATTCGATGCTTCGATTGACATTCGTAGATATTGTCTTATCAAGTAAATCAAGATGCTTCTCAAGGACTGGCCACTGATCACTAATTTTAGCTAGACTTGCGCTTCCCAGTTCCTCAACTGCTTCTCGAGCTTGTTCACCTCTTTCCTTAATGAATTGTTCAATCCTATTTGATGCAGTACCAAAAGCATCAATGAGGGAGGCTCCTTGTTGCCTGAAAAGAGTCTGAACTTTATCCTTGAGAATTTTGGTTTCTTTCTCCTGTGCTTGTACATTCCTTTGCACTTTTCGGAGGAGTCTGTTGTTAGCCCTTTGTCTGCTGGCAAAACGAGTGGTCAATGTTTTTCCAAGTTCGTTTGTTATGGTTTCTACGTTGGTTGTGAGTGTGGATTGCTGGGAGGTCAAATCACGACTAAGTTGTTCAAAAAGGGTCCAAATATCCTCAAGATGTTTTTGTTGGGCGCCTTTCATCTCTATGTTTAATGTATTGTTCATGGACCTGAGTAATTTTTCTAACTGATTCGAAGTTTGCTCTGTTAAATTAACTAGATTCCCTTTCATTCTAGTTAGCTGGGTAAATTTCAATGCAGTTGGGGGCCACTTGGCTATTGCAGCTTCTGTTTCTCTTTGGAGTTTTTGATAGATTTTTTGGGATTCACTAATTTTATTTCCTAGGTTCTGTCTTGTTTGATCAACAATCTGGCTTGCGGTTTGACTTGTTTTTTCAAGTGTTGTGTGCATTTCAGCCGCGCTTTGAGCAAATACTTGCGATAATCGATGGGTGTCTTTTCGAAGCGTTTTGTCAATCTCAGCAATAACCTTCTCTATGCCTTGAATCCTTTGAACCCAGGACTGCCTAAATCGCTGATTGACTTGTTGTACTATTTTGGCAACGGTCAAGGCATGTTGTTTTTGCATCTCTGTAATTGCTTTTTGCTGCGTTTCTCCAAAGGTTTCAAGTCCTTTTGTAATGGCTGCTGTTGTCTTCTGTGTTAACAAGTGAGTTTTTTCTATCTGATTGGTGAGTTCTGTTGTAGTTGAATCAATCAATGTTTCTGAGGTTTGTTCTATTGTAGACTCTTCGTCTTCTATAAGGGTCTTCAGCTGATTGGTGATGGTTTCTATCTGTTTCAGGATACGATTGGTTGTTGCTCCAAGCCACTCCTCTGAAGCCCCTTGATATGCTTCAATGGTTTTGTGAGCTTTTTCAAGTGATTCAGTAAGGGATATTTGGATTTGTTTGACTCCATCGGTAATGGTCTGTTCTAGGTTCTGTTGAAGAATTTTAGATTGAGATGAAATTCCATTACAACTAGTTTCTGAAACACTTGTAACGGCTTTTGGAAGGTTGGTGGCAATTTTATCTAGCATTTCTTTTGTTTTTGCTATTACATCATTTATTGTCGTACTCTGTTGTTCACTCCATATGCCTATCTTTGTTTCAATTCGAGATGATGTCGCTTTGAATTTAGAGCTTATCTCATCTTTGACTTCCTTTTGTATCGTTTGGAGCTTGTCCAGAGATGTTGTGGTGTATTTGTCGAACTCGCTAACCACATCAGCCAGGTCTTTGTAGGGGGCAAAGGCTCGATACCGGCTAACAATTCCAGGCATAACTTTGATGAGGTTCCTGCTCAAAAGTGATTCAAGTGCAGGTTCAATTTCTGTCATGGATATATCTGAGTAGATACTAATTCCATGTGGGGTAAGCTGCCCCATAGCTAATATTGCTATATACGCTCTTGCTTCTGAGGCACTTAGACTGAATCGAGTCTCTAATGTCTTCATTAATTCTTCATCGACGTTAATTCTCACTTTTGGTTTGGAGGTCCTCTGTCCTTTCCTTGGTGGAGTGGAAGATTGTGAATTCTTTTCTTTTTGCGCCATGCCTGTTCACGACTCCTTGATGTAAAAATAACCTATTGCGGTATTGAAAATACTATGGTTAACTTGCTACGTTTGCCTTCTCCCCTCTTTAAGGGTGGCGATAAGCTAGACCAGATATGGCTCCTCTCTCTAGCCTTTTTCTTCAAGTAACTGTTTTTGAGCAGCAGCGACTCCTGAACCAAGATCGATTTCGAACCCTAGCTTCTTCAAAGCAACCTCGATGACTGCCATAGTTGTTAAAACATCTTTTTCTGTACAGATGTTCATGTGATTGGTGCGGAAGATTTTGCCCTTGACAGGACCCTGACCTCCTGCAATAAGGACACCGAGACTTTGAACATTGTTACGAAAGTCTGTATCATTAATACCCGCTGGATACTTCACTGCAGTAACAGTATTCGAATAATGAGCCAGATCTGCTAATAGCTCTAATCCCATACCAATATAGCCAGCGCGTGTGATACGCCCAAGTTTGTGATGGCGTTCTATCCTCTGTTGGTATCCTTCTTCGAACATCATCTTAAGTGATTCATGGAGTCCATATATCAGACTGATTGCAGAGGTGAAGGGAGAATCACCAAAACCATCGAAACGCTTCTTCGCCTTAAGTAAATCAAAATAATATGTTGGATTTTGTTTTTTACGAGCTTCAATTTTTTTCCAGGCACGAGGACCTACCCAGATAACACCTAGTCCTGGAGGAACACCCAAGCACTTCTGACTCCCAGTGACAAGTACATCAAAGTTCCACTTATCAGGGTAAACGTAATCGCCGCCTACTGATGTAATACCATCAACTATGAGAAGGCGATCATGATCTCTAACAACACGCCCAATTTCCTCTGCAGGGTTAAGCACACCTGTTGAAGTCTCATTATGACAAATTGTAACTATACGAATATCCTTGTCTTCTTCCAACTTCTCTGCTATTGTCTTTGGATTTGCAGCCTGACCATATTCATATGATTGGATAGTTGAATTCCCGCCAAAAGTGGTGGTTAGTTCGCACCATCGGTCACTGAACTTGCCATTCACCACATTTAGTACTTTATCGCCAGGCTCTAATACATTAGCGATTGCTGCCTCCATCGCTGCTGTACCTGATCCTGCAAAAATCAATACATCTTGTTCTGTATGTAACAATCGTTTAAGTAGCGTAACTGTTTCTTTGTACTCTTTCTGGTATTCTTTTGTACGGTGCCCATATAAGACGCGAGACATTGCTCGGTACACCCGGGGGTGCACTGGAACCGGTCCAGGAATCATCAATAATGTAAGCTCTTCATCATCAAACATGGTAATAACACCTCAATTCACACTGACGCCTCAGCGCATCATTCTTTGTTATAAGCCTTTGCGTCATTATTAAGAACTATTGCGCGTTTTTTATATTTCATCTAGTCAGGAGGCGCACAGTATCAGGATATATGATGTAATAATTGTGGGTGCTGGACCTGCTGGTTCATCAGCTGCACGTGTCTGTGCAAAAGCAGGGCTTGATACCCTCTTATTAGATATGTCACTTTTTCCTCGTGAGAAGCTTTGTGCAGGCGCAGTTTCTATGCGGAGTTTGCGGTTATTACAAAGTATCGGGGTAAATATACCTTCGCAGATAATCGAACGGAAAATATTTGGCATTCAGTTAATTGGTCCTGACTGGAAACCTCTTACCTTTCGTTCCAGAAAATTACTTGCTTACACTGTGAGACGAAGGAATTTCGACCATTTCCTTGTTAAACAAGCAATTGAGGTTGGTACTCAATTTCTCGATAATCATAGAGTGATTAGCCTTGATTTGCAGAAGAATAGTGTTGTTTGTCAGACTTCAAAAGGTAGCTTCGTAGGACGACTAATAATAGGTGGAGATGGTGTAACAAGCCGAGTTGCTCGTGCAACTGGATTACGAGGACGATTAGATGCTACAGCCACGGGTATCTGTGTAGAGGTAGACATTCCCATTTCTCCGAATATTCTAAAGAAAAAAATCGACCCAAGTCTCCTGACTCTATGGTTTCCCTGGATACCACTGGGGTACTTCTGGGTATTTCCACGGCGGCAAAGTCTCTCAATTGGATTAGGCGGAATGGCAAACATCCTAAAAAATCTACCAAGACATTTACGTATCCTTTCAAAACGATACGCAAAAAACACTGGTCTGCAAATTCCTCCCCTCAAGACTATTGATGGACACCCTCTACCCGCAACTGGATTCACATTACCCATAGTAAAAAATAGAATACTTCTTGTAGGTGATGCTGCGGGCTTTGTTGATATGTTCACAGGTCAGGGAATTTGCTATGCTATTGAAAGTGGTATTCTCGCAGGAAAAATAGCCATCAAGGCATTTGGAAGCCAAGATTTCAATATAAAAATACTCAATGAATATCCAATCTTGGTTAAGCGACGATTTGGTGATGAACTTAACGCCAGCATTTCTTTAGCCCATTTCATCCATAGACATCTCTATGGCACCTTCCGTTTGGCTAAACACCTTCACAGTTTGTCTCAACTCATCTCAGATTTGGCTACAGGTCATACTGACTACTATCGTATGTTGAGAAACCCACTTCGTCTGTTCGGAAGATTACTGATTGCAGAACTCAAAGCTCGTATAACTAGACAAAAATGATGAGCCTTTGATTTAATCGGGTAGTAGACCCATACCATCGAGATCTTTTGCACACTCTTCTAAGCCGAGGTCATGGAGGCACTTTCTTGTTGGGATACCTGTAGCTATATCCCACCCATAAAGTGAGTAGTACTCGTCAAGCATGGGATTAAGATTTACAGTTTGCCCCTTACTTGGACCACTTGGCATTGGTTCATCTGTGAATCGTCGTGGGAGGGTGTCATCCTTTCTGGTGATGCCTTCCCTAACATTGAAGCAACGTTTCAAAGTAACCAATCGGGCGCCAATACGCATGAGTTCTTCAGGGTCATTAAAGGCGGATTCGCCTGTGACAGATGCCAGCAAAGGTGCAAAATCCTCTACCCAAAATATTGGTGGCCATGAACACGTATACCAACAGACAATAAGGCTATCTCTGATTATGTAGACTTTCTCCGTGACTACTGTTGCCATCGCCTTATGAGTTTCCACATAGGGGTCACAGATTTCTGGTAGTTTATCTTTGCCGAATCGTTCTGCAGCCACTTCTTTGTACGCCAATTGATCCATTGTTACTAGGTTGCGGAGGTGATCTGCACCTCGTGCTGCTACAGCATGACCTAGAGCCATAGATCGGTGTGCACGACCATCCTGTCCTGAAACCTCCATTCCTTTCACGGTAATATCGTACGGTGTAGCTTTTGCTCCTTTTTGTAGGGCGAATCGATGTGTACCTTCTGCGGCTGCGTCACCAATTCCCTTTCTATTTGCTAATGCGTCAAGAAAATGGAGAAGGGCCTCTTCCTTACCCCATTGAAGATCTATACCCTCTAATTCCTCAGGAGTGAGTATGTGTTTTTCTCTTAGTTCCATGAGTAATGCGGCTGTGCATCCAGCGCTAATGACATCTAGACCAAATTCATTGCAAAGATGTTGCGCCTTGAGAATGGTGGGAACATCGTCAATGCCGACATTGCTACCCATTGCCATAATTCCCTCATACTCAGGTCCTTCAGTTATCAGACCCTTGTGGGGACCCTTTTCAACCTTGAATGCCTTTTTGCAGGCTAGTCTGCAAGTTGAACAGGCTCTGGATGTCAAATAATATTGATCTCGAAGAGTCTCTGCGGATATCTTTTCCCAGCCATCAAACACACCCTCTCTATGGTTTCTAGTGGGTAGTTCACCTATGTTCTGTTTTGTCGCTACTAGAATTGCAGTTCCATATTGGCGCATTTCAAGGGCTTGAGGATTTTCTTGAACACGTTTATGCGCATCAACCCATAGTGTCTGGAATTGCTCATGTTGAGCTACTCTTACACTTCTCGTACCTCTTACAATGATAGCCTTCAATTTCTTACTACCCATAACAGCTCCAAGACCCGTACGACCCGCAGCCCTAGCACCATCCACCATAATGGCTGATGTTTTCACTAAATTCTCTCCCGCTTGACCAATTGCCGCCACATGACCATGAGGTTGCCCAAAATCCAGTCGGAC
>JABXGU010000674.1 GCA_016550415.1 archaeon
AACAACCTATTTGGACTCGACTAGAAACCAGCACCATGGTTTTTTATTCATAATAGAATTTTAGCATATTGTTATCTATGAGACTGCATTATTGAATCAGACCACAAGCCTTTGTTAAAGTTGAACACATATGGTTACATCGTTGATAAGAAAATGGGATGAAGCCGATATCCATGAGCTTGCTGAAGTTGCTTATATGTCACTCCAAGCATCTGAAGCTAGTAGGCGAGAAGGATTTACCATCGAAATGATGGAGAACTGGCTAAAAAGACTGGAATTTGATGTACCACCTGTTATTATCCAAGCTCATTCATCTGGCAAGTTAATCGGTTGGCTGTTACTTTTTCTTCATGATGATAAGAGAGGAGAGATTAATCCGTGGGCGCTTAATGGTCACCCACTGATTATTCCCGGAACACCTCACAGACAGGTCACGGATAAACTCTTTGAGAAGGCAGTTGCTTTTGGGAGGCAACAAGGATTAACAAGAATCGAATTAGCGTTTCGTCGACCTCCCGAAAATTCTGTAGAGACCTATGAGAAGAATAAGAGATTGTATGAGTCGCTGGGTTTCCATTTTGCCACCGAGACAGCAATAATGAGAGTTAAATTAGCGCCACTTGACTTTAAGAATAATCAGATTCCTTTAGGATTTACAATTAGCCCCCTTACTGAAACTGATGATGAGAAACTCTACAAGTGCTACTATGAAACTTTCCTTACTGGACAGGATCGCTTTTTCTTTGATCAAACGGATGCTGAAAGACGAGCATACTTTGCTAGCACTTTTGATAAATCAGAACCACTGAATTCAGACACTTCACTTGTCTTATCAAAGAATAAACAGGTTATTGGTTTCACACTCGTCCGTCCTACCCATGGTGAAGGAAACGTCCATCTTTGGATGTTTGGCATTCATCCTGCACATCGCAGAAAGGGGCTAGGAAAAGTCCTGCTTCGACATATCATATGTAAATCTCAGCAACAAGAATACAGCACTATGAGTTTAGGTTGTGAACCCATCAACCAACCTGCCTACATGTTATACAGTAAACACGGATTCAAAGAAGAATTTCGTAAAATCGAATTTACATGGAAATCAAAAAGATTACAGGCTAAAAACAACAGAAATCGTAGTTGAGTTATTTACTAGATATTTTTCTGAGCCAAGAAGTGGTTTTGGGAAACCCATCTATTAATTCGGTTCTTTTATGCCATCGTTGGTTGTCTTTGATGGTCTTTAGTAGGCATGTTGCCAACCATTCTTTGGCTTTGTTTTTTTCTCCGAGATACGTGTATATTCTGTTGGGCATAGCCTGTGCATAATCTTCGGTAATGAAGGTTGAAGTTATCAGAGACATGATTGGCTGTGGTGTTTCTTCCTGTAACCATGAGTTAATGGTCATAGCATAAGCTAGGATGTACTCCTCGGTGAAATGGTTGTACAAATCCATCATTGGATGGTTTCCTTGTTTCTGTGTACAGAGCAAAGTAGCATCTAGTACCATGGAGTAGCAGCATCCACAACGGGGAACGGACTCAGCTTCTAATAATTCTCTACACTTGAAGCAGCGGAAGGGACGGGTTGAAATCTCAAGGGCTGCCTTACCATAATTTTTGCGACACTCGTTCTTACATAGTTCTCTCAATTGAGATATAGATGGCAATTCAGAGTCGATGATGGAAAGAAGCTGCTCAGTTAGGGAATTCTTATCCTTTGTAGATTGCCCCAAAAATTGAAGGATCTTAGTGTCTAGCGGATTTTCTGGGCGATTTTGTCTCACCCAGCGATTGAGGGCTTGAGTATATTTTGAGAGTATGTACTTTTGTTGTTCCTTAAGGCTCAGGGAGTCATGATATTCCAGTGACTCAAGTAACCGACGTCCCTCACACCCAATTTTGAAAGGTTTTGATAGTTGGTTCTCTCCTATTTCTTTACAGAGGATTTCGATGCTCTCAGGGAAGAGGGAGGCTTCTCTACAGAATTCAGCTATATGTGCACGTATCAAACGTTGGTCCTTTGCGAGTTCGCCCAGTCGCCCTTGCATCGCGTTGATTTGCTTTATTTCATTATCCCAGGCTTCTGGATCATCTGTCAGTGTGATATTCCACCATAGGTTCCATATTCCACCAGAGCCACCTTGGCAAATTTCCTTATTTGCGATGAGTACCTCAAAACCAGGAGGAACATGATCATAAGCTAGAAGATTTGCCTTCACCACATCTCCCCCCGCCAATCAGATGGAGGGTATTGCTAAGAATTTCTCATAGAGGAGCACTATCATTCTCTTAAATATAATTTTTTAACTCGATTAACAAATTAGTACTGCAATTTTCAACTTTATTTTATGTGAAAATGGTGACTCCATAGATGAATCCAAACAAGTCCAGCGACAGGATTGCCGTTATTGATGCACCAAATATTCCTGGATTGTCATTCAGACGCTTTCGTGGTGAATCAGATTATCAAGCAATGGTGGAGGTACTAAATGCCTGTAAGGAAGAAGATAGATTGGAGCGCGCATTCACAGTTGATGGTATCGCTTACTATGTGACAAACCTAGCAAATAGTAATCCACACGAGGACTTCATCTTTGCAGAAATAGAAGGAAAATTGATTGCCTATGGGAGTGCTGATTGGCATCAGGAATCTACTGGAACTTGGGTATTTGATTTGAATGGCTGGGTTATTCCATCATGGCGCCGAAGAGGGATTGGGAGGGCGATTTTGCACTGGCAGGAGCAGCGTATGCGTGAAGTTGCTAGCCAGATTGATGACGACAACCCCCGCACATTTCATGGATGGGCATCAGAGGTCAAGATAGCAAAGAAGGCGTTATTGACCAGTGAAGGGTATGAAGCCCACTCATATATTGTGGATATGGTGCGACCAACTCTTAATGACCTTCCCAATGTGGAATTACCAGAAGGCATTGAGGTGAAATCAGTGAAACCAAAACATTACCGATTAATTTTTGATGCAGGTAATGAGGCAATGCGAGACCATATTGGTTACAGTGAACCTACTGAAGAAGATTTCAAGCAATTCAAAGATAACCCACACCTTGATACCAGTTTATGGCGGGTGGCGTGGGAAGACGACAAGGTCGTGGGTATGGTGCGAAGTTACATCAATGAAGCAGAGAACGAGGAATATGGTCGAAAACGGACCTACATAAATCACGTTTCAGTGCGACGACCCTGGCGTCGCAAGGGAATTGCCAGAGTATTACTTGTAAAAGTGCTGCAAGCCATAAAAGAGCGAAACATGAAGGAGGCAGCATTAGATGTACATACTGATAATCCAAATCAGGCACTAAGACTCTATGAAAGCGTCGGCTTTGAAGTTGTAGAAATGTTTGCATGGTACCGAAAACCAATGACATAACAGATGTTCGTTTTCATAAAATTTAGATACATTTGTAATTAGTCGTGACGAAGGAGAAATAAAAAAGAAAAGAGCCGCGTTCCTCGACTAAGGGGCGCGGACTCGGATTGATGAAGAAAGACTAGTAACGTCTGCGTCGATCTCGACCACGTCCGCCACCACCCCGGCGATAACCGCCAGAGTCTCGCCCATATCCACCGCCTCCATATGGGCGCGGATATCTTGCACGTTCATGTTCCTCAGCGGACAGGTCATTATCATTGTCAACTTCTTCTATGGCTGTTTCAGCTTCGCTGAGGTTGCCATATCTTCCGATGTTTAGACGGAGATGACCTTGAAATAGGCTTGTGTATCCATTTTCGAGACGGTATGTTTTGTCGACTTCTACGGTATCAATCATATCGTCCCAGAGGGAGAGGACAACAATGCCAGTGGTATCACCGACGATAGCATCCAAGACGCGGTGACTTTCACCATCACGTCTGGAAGTTACTTCGCGTGCCTCACCTTTCTCGACGACCTTGAAGTTGATATTCAAACTTTTCATTCGTGGTCGCAATTCAGCGACAGTAGCCTCAACAGGCTCTCGATCATAGCTCATTGTTTTTCACGTTGAGTAATATTTGGCAGGCATCCAAAAACGGGACGTTCCTCAAAAGGCCTTACTGCTGTGCAGAGGATGTGCCAGAGAAAACAGTTCTGCTTGTGGGCTCTGCTAAAGCACGACGTAAAACAGCCGCTTATAAACTTATCTAGGAATTGCCTCTTAGTGCCATTTATGAAAAGCGTTGATATTTAACTGATAGCTATACAGAATTATTTCAGTTATACTCATTTTAAAAATCCAAGCAAGTTCAAACTAACCATTCTTGGATTTCTTTTGCAAAGATTCCATTAATTCATGATAGGCTTTCCTAGCTTTTTGATGATTTGGGTCGAGTTGGATAGTGCGCCTGTAGGCTTCTTGCGCTTCATCGGGTCTTCCGAGATCAAGAAGGACATTCCCAATATTGAACCATATCGAAGCAAATTCAGGCTTGAGTTGGAGGGCTCGTTCATAGGATTCGAGAGCTTCTTGGTATCTTTTTAGCTGTCTTAAGGTAACTCCTCTATTCAGCCAGGGAAGCGGAAATTCAGGTTGGATTTGAATGGCACGATTAAAAGCAACTAATGCATCATGCAACTTTCCTTTACGTAAAAGTTCAAGCCCTTTTTCATTCCACATATTAGCTTCAGGTGTGACCTCTCTTTCTAGTTCAATTG
>JABXGU010000675.1 GCA_016550415.1 archaeon
CACGTCCACTGATCCGGTACCTATCATGAAACATTTTGTTAACCTTCCTTCGGTTGTCCAAGTTCTTGCCCATGGACCGACCAAATCAAGTATTATCTTAGAAGAAGGCATTCAAGCGGATATCAGGGTAATAGAGCCTGAATCCTTTGGGGCAGCCCTCCAGTATTTCACGGGTTCGAAGGCCCACAATATTAGTCTCAGGAGACTGGCCCGCCAGCAAGGATGGAAGCTGAGCGAGTACGGGCTCTTTGAAGTAAAAACTGACAAGCGAATCGCTGGGTCCACCGAGGAAGGCATTTATCAGAAACTAGGGATGCCATGGATTCCTCCAGAACTTCGTGAAGAAACAGGTGAAATTCAGGCAGCCTTGGAAAATCGCCTTCCTACACTTATTCGTCAAGAGGATATCCAAGGGGATCTCCATGTTCACACAAACTG
Source organism: archaeon (assembly GCA_016550415.1). The sequence continues at coordinate 439 of JABXGU010000675.1, forward strand.
GAGTGATGGGAAAGACTCTATCGAAGATATGGCGAAAGCAGCGCAACAACGCGGATATGAATACGTTGGGATTTGTGACCATTCAAAACGTGTTCGGATGGCAAATGGTCTGGATGAAAAGCGACTGCTCGAACAAATCGAGACCATTCAACACATTGACAAGAAAATGAAAGATATTCATATTCTAGCTGGTATTGAAGTCGATATCCACTCTAATGGAACACTCGATATCTCTGATGAGACCCTTGCAGAAACCGACTTCGCCGTGGCAGCCGTCCATTTTGGGAAAAAAGCCTCTGAACAAGAAATGACTGAACGTCTCATTCAAGCCATGTCAAACCCCTACGTGGATATTCTTGCACACCCAACCGGTCGCATTGTGGGTCAACGGTCACCGTACAGGGTGAATCTTGATGAACTTATTCTTGAAGCGAAGAAACAGAAGGTTACTCTTGAGATTAACTCGCTCTTTCGTCTCGATTTGCCAGACACTGCAGCCCGACTTGCTCACGAAAAGGGTGTGAAACTAACTATTAACACCGATGCCCACGACAACACACAATTTGATGCAATCGTTTATGGCATTGCAATGGCACGACGAGGTTGGGTAGAAGCAACCGATGTAATTAACACGCTTCCTTTCGCCCTACTCAAAAGGACGCTTAAGCATGTGCATTGATTACTCGATTTAGAATCTAACAAAAAGTTTTGGTGGCACAATGCTTATAGCCTCACCCTTTTTTTCTTAGCCTCATGAAAGCCGTTGTAATATATGACACCAAATTCGGCAACACCGAACAAGTCGCCAAAGGCATTGCCAAGATCCTAAATGCTGACACTATCAAGGTCTCAAATATTGAACCCTCGAGCCTCAAGGTATATGATCTCTTTGCATTTGGGTGTCCTGTCCATGCCTGGAATATGTCAGCGGGCATGAAAACAGCATTGCAGAAACTCGCAGGCGAATCCTTCGAAGAGAAAAAAGCAGCAACTTTTGATACGAGGATTGCATCGAGGTTTGCCGGTAATGCAGCATCGAAGATTCAGAAGAAGTTGAAAAAGCTTGGTTTTGAAATTGTTATGAAACCAGTTCACTTCATTGTGGCAGGACGAGAAGGTCCTCTTGCCGAGGGTGAGATAGATAAAGTAGAAGAATTCAATGCTTTGAAGCAGTGCTAACGCCATTAAAACAAATATCTCATTTATTTCGCTAGCAATGAGAGGATTCAATTTATTGGCGTTTTCATTGGGAAACTAAGGACTGCATAGGTCCTAGACGTTAGATCACAAAAATACAAGACGAGTCCTTCTTAGGATCTGAACATAGTTGGTCAAGCATTTCGAAAAATGGGATAGTCATGAGACTTAAATATAAATCATCAACAACCATCCTAACAGCCATAAAAATAAAGGAGCCTTGATCATGAAAAAAGACAAACGTAAACCCACAACAACCGATGCTGGGATCCCGGTAGCCAGCGAGGAGTTTTCTCTTACTGTGGGGCCCGATGGCCCAATTCTGCTGCAGGACCACTACCTGATGGAGCAGATGGCCAACTTTAACAGGGAAATGATTCCAGACCGCCAGCCCCACGCAAAAGGTTCCGGGGCCTTCGGATACTTTGAGGTGACCAAAGACGTCAGCGCTTATACAAAGGCAGCCGTGTTCCAACCAGGCACAAAGACCGAGGTGTTAGCCCGGTTCTCCACCGTGGCCGGCGAGAGCGGCAGTCCCGATACCTGGCGGGATGTGCGCGGCTTTGCACTGAAGTTTTACACCACAGAGGGCAATTATGACATGGTGGGAAACAACACGCCTGTTTTTTTCGTACGCGATCCTATGAAGTTCCAGCACTTCATCCACTCCCAGAAGCGCCGTGCGGACAGCGGCCTGCGCGATAACGACATGCAGTGGGACTTCTGGACCCTTTCACCCGAGTCGGCCCATCAGGTCACCATCTTGTTTAGCGATCGTGGGATCCCCAAGAGCTATCGGCACATGAATGGCTACTCTAGCCACACATATATGTGGGTCAATGCCAAAGGCGAGCGATACTGGGTAAAGTATCACTTCAAGACAAAC
>JABXGU010000676.1 GCA_016550415.1 archaeon
GCGCTTACCAACCATGGTATGTGGACATTACAACTTTGTTATCTGGTTCCTCAACCTTTGGAATCACTGATGATGTTGCAGGTTTCCGGATGTACTCACCGTGCAGCCTCTGGTTTACTGATACAGAAAACATCACCTATATCGTCATGGGAGACCCCACCTGTTACCAATCTATAAACGTCGTTTCACCCCCACCAGTGGTAATATACGATAATACGAACAATGGTGTTGGTGGAGATACAATTCCACTACTTGTAACGGAGACAGTAAATGATTCTCGGATTATGGTAAGTGGAACCACCTTCTTCAGTGACTACGATTACGGTGCAACAGCGTATGTTGACAATGATGTCTTTGTAAAACAAGCAATAGAATGGCTCCTAAACGGATCACTGACAGAAGTTGATGTCTATGGACCTGAAATAAGTCAAGTGACATTAACGCCTACAATCCCAGTTGGAGGACAATCCATAACCATTTCTGCCATGGTTACAGATAATGCTGGAGTTGACAATGTAACTCTATACTATCAAGTCAACGGAGGTACTGAACAATCCGTTTCTATGACCGCTCAGGGCGGAGATAGTTACGAAGCCACTATTCCAGCATCGGTCGTGGTTGAACTTAATAACATCACCTACCAAATCAAAGCATATGATCAACTTGGAAACTGGAAGAAAATAATGCCAGTAACTCTGGTAGTACCGTCTTCACAGCTAATTCAACTACTTATTATGATTACCATAGCAGTTGTGATTGTTGTAATCATAATCCTCGTAGTATACCTTATCATGCGTCGCCGAAAAGGGAAAGCAATCTAGCTTTCCCTGCCCCCTGGGCAACACCAACATCCTCAACATCCCTTCAAGCTAATATTTGGATTCGTGTGGACCAGTGTACTCTAGGGAAGTTACAGATCAGTCCAGATTTGGTAGATATTGTTGATTTTCATTGAAGTTTTGTTGTGTTTCACTTCATTTATTGGGCAATCAGGAGCTTTTCCTAGCTAAAACAGCTTCTCCTCGTAATCCCCACAATGATAGATCCATGCTCGTTAATATTTTGAAACCAACTTGTGTCAAAGATTTCACAACATAGATTGGTCTACAATCGACAAGGGAAGGAAAAAGTTCGTGAAACCATTCATACAATCGTGTTACCATGCTCGTTTTTCCTTTTTTTGACATGGCGACGATACAAATTCGACCCTCATCGCGTAGCACTCGTTTACATTCATTTAGTACAACTGGAATCTCAGGAGTATCAAAGAGTTCGAGGGTGAAGCTCATAAATACTGCATCAAAGGCTTTCGCAGGGAAGGGAAGTGTAGCAGCATCGCCACATACTAGCCGTACTCTATTGGAGAATCCTTCTTTCATAATTCGTCTTTTTGAGATATTATACATGCCTTCGGAGATATCGATTCCATATACCTTTCCAGTATTGCCAACCAATTTACAAAGAGTGAGAAGCGCATGACCAGTTCCAAATCCAATTTCTAGAATTTTCTCGCCTCTCTGAATATCCAGCATGTTAATGCCAATTTGTGCATATTTTCGCTCGAAAGATGAAAACAGGTCATAGAAAGAGCTTATTCGATTATAGCTTGCCTTGGCCTGTGCCTTGGACCTTTTGACCCAGCTTATTTCAGATTCACTCATTGCCAGGCTCAAATCCCAAATAATATGTCTTTATTGATTTTTGAGTGATATTTTATAGCAATGTCACTGAAGATATTTGTTTTCATCTATCTTAAATAATGAGTTATTGTAACCTAAGATACAGATGATGATTTCTGCGAATGACTAATTACATTTCAAAACCTGTTTTTCCTGTTCCCCATTTTTCAAGAGCAATTTTGAGTTCAGAATGATCCTGAGCATAATCTTTCATTGGAACACCCTGAACACAGGCATCAATTGCCTGACGAAAAGCTCTTGCGCCAGCAGAGGGGCCACCATGTTCAGCAGGAAATGCATGGATTCCGCCACCTGTTCCGATCATGATATCTAGACCAAGATCCTCAATGACCATTGGGACATGACCTGGAGTAATTCCACCGCTTGGCATTGGCATGGTGGGCTTGATATGTTGAAGAGGATAGTTCATTGCACGAGCCATATCAAGGTAGCGTTCTTTTAGTAGTGGAGCCTTACCATAGGGAGCTGGGAAGACTTCGATATCGATTCCAGCAATTCGTGGTAATTTGCCGATAACTAGTTGTGTTGAAAGTCCAACTATTGGACTGTAGCTTAGGGCACCTGCAATATCCATGTGTCCTAGCACAGGAACATTGATGCTGGGATCAGCAGTGACTTGGCGGACTGCGCTGTATCCTACAGCGAGATAATTGATCATCAGTGCATTGGCACCGTGCTCGATGGCAGCTTCTGCATTCTCCATGAGCTTAGGAATACGGTCTGTGATATTTACTGTGTAGAGTGTCTTCTCGCCCTTCTCAGAATTGGCTTTATCGATAGCTTCCATATATAGTGGAAGGCGTTTCGTGATTCTATTAAAGACTGGGTCAGCAATTAATTCATCATCCTTAATTACGTCAGCACCACCTCGTGCAGCTTCGTATAGAAGCTTGGCACCAACCTCTGGAGAATAGCCTGTACAAGGCTTAATCATGTTATTAAGAAGTGGACGTCCCTTAACGCCAAGGGATTTGAAAACACCCTTAACACCAAATTTTGGACCCTTGAAGCCTTTAAGCCAACTTTTTGGAAAACTTAAGTCGAGTACCTTGACACGACCACCCAAACTAATGTTGCCAACCACTGTTGAGAGGAGCATTGGTATTTGTTGTCCAAAGTTAATCCAGGGAAAAGCGACTTGGATAATGTAGTGGCGATGGGTAACGTCCTTGGGTTGGCTGTATTCAGGGTAGGGACCTTCATATATGCCTATGACTTTGGCA
>JABXGU010000677.1 GCA_016550415.1 archaeon
GGATAATCAGGCAGCTTGTTGATTTTTCTTGTTTGCTGAACCAGGCATTTCACCATACGAAGAACTAGTTCGTTGCCTGACCTTTCAATGATCTGCTCGTTAATCTGTGTGTAAAGTCGAAATCTGAAAGCTCGTTCTAGACCATCCAGCCCGCTTTGCTCAGGAAGCTGCAAGAATGACTTTATCATGCCTGCCTCCAACGGCGAATACCTGGTCCAACATGTATCGTTACACCTTTTACTGGTATACATATTATGATTATCCTCAACAGTTCGGAACCATATCCCGTCGCTTGTCAACCAATTAAGGGATAGAGCCCTTATAAGGCTAATTAAGTCTTCCTTTTCCATCTTAACCAGCCAGAGTGGCAGATTGTTCTCAGTTTCAAAGCCCAGAGTCTTGGAAAGGCGATTTACGGCAGCGGGGAGGAATGAGGAGAAAGCCTCTTCCTCGAGCCGAATGGCTTCTTCCAGCCCCAATTGATGGACGACCTCGTTGAACCATATCCCATAGTGCAACATCGTTCGTCTGAATGCATCAATGGCGTAATGAGCTAGTTCAACTTGCCCGAGTTTTTCTAAAGAATCCCTAGTCATATTTCTTGCTGCTTGAATTCAATCCAAGTAATGCAAATTGCTACTGCACAATAGTAACAATAACACTGCAGCAATAAAAACAGCAAGAACAGATAACTGCGAAATTCGCTCACACAATGCGCCCCAGAGATTCGAAATAGTGGATATGTCATCACGTTTGTATCTCTTTCGGATCAAAAAATGGCGCGCTCAACCGCCGAGAGCCGCCCCAGAAAGCTTTGATAAACTGGTGTCGCCAAAGTATAATGATGTGTTGGAAAACGAGCCTATCGAAACGTATTAATAGTAAACTATTGGACAAGTATTTTATGTAAACTATCGACCCCAAAATTAGCTTCAGGAGAGGTGACCGAGTGGTTTATGGTGCCGCTCTCGAAAAGCGGTGGGCACAAATGCCTCGTGGGTTCGAATCCCACCCTCTCCGCGGACAGGTGCTGGAGTGGTCTAACAGGCACGCCTGGAGAGCGTGTGTCGGGTTTCCCGACCGTGGGTTCGAATCCCACCCTCTCCGCCACAAACAAAGTGGAATCAGAAGGAGTTTTTTGGAGCCACATTCATTCAGTTTCGATGTCAGCATTTGGAGTTTCTTCACTACACGCATGCCGCGTGGCGATACCAGGATTGGTTCAATATCCTGACAAGAAGACAATCCGTTTATTGTTATGTCAACCATCAAGGAGTTGCAAAAGGTCATGATTTTATATAGGCTTACTTAGTTAAGGAGTAGTATTATGATTACGACAGCAAATATGGCGAACTCAATTGCTGGTTTCCGAAAATCCAAAACCGCTTTAGCGAAATAATAGAAAATGAAAAAGACCAAGGAAGTCGAGAAATCTACCGCTCGAGCTAGTCCTGATTTGAATTCATCTGGTCAGGATACCAATGCTGATAAATACTATCATGACGTTGTGGCGTTGAGTCGAGTCTCGGCAGCAATAAGTGGTCTACTGGACTTGGATGCTATCCTTAAGATTGGATTAGATAATGTGCTTAACGCCATGAATGGAGCCGTTGGAGGAATAATGCTCCTGGACGAA
>JABXGU010000678.1 GCA_016550415.1 archaeon
AAGCAGACTTGTATAGAAGGTTGACATCCAGTGGACCGTGTATCCATTGCTGGTAAGGTAAATTCCTAATAGGAGAAATCCACCATTGACATTACTGACGGGATTGTGTGATTCATCGAAGAGGATGATGCGTTCCTTTAATCCTGCAGCGGAAAGCCAGCGAATTGTATTGATTCCTAAAATCGCATTATTACTGTCAAAGTAGTCATTATTACCATCGGAATCCATGTTCTGATCATCGTATAGCCAGTTGAAATCTAATGCCATGACAACTCGACCCCACTCATGAGTTGAAGCAGCCATAACACACACTCCATCGGCTGGGCTAGCATCATCCCAATCAGAGGTTCCATAAGTATCAGTAGTGATAATACATTCCGCAGTTGATGGTAACGTTGAGAATCCACCACCATAATAGGTCTGAACTTCACTGACATCAAGGGTTAACGAATGATTATGCAAGTTGGCGCCGTCATACAACACACATGCAAGATCCGTTGTATAATCATCTGTATCCTCTAAGTATAATCCGTCAACTATGGTGTATCCAAAAGCATTCGCAATTGGATAGATTCCATCTGACCAGTAACTCCAATCTCCGAGAAGGAACAACCCGCCTCCACTCTCTACGAAAGCTTGAATAGCTGTTACTTCTCCTGCAGCATAAACTGTGGTAGTTGCTGGTATAACTAGGACGTCACTGGCGGCAAAGAAGTCCGGACTAAAAGCTCCCATGTTCGATACGGCAAACCCCGCTGTCACTAGGTCATCTGCATAACTACTGTAATGACCAAAGATGTCTCCATAATTGGAGTGAGAGCTGTCAAAAACGACATGGCGGTGTAGGCGGATAGCGTTTCCGAGAATCGTTTCCATGTTGGCCTCAGAGCTATAATAGTCGAAGCCGATTAGGATTGCATGGCCTTTTCCTATAATCTTATGAATGACGATGGGATTTGTGCCATCATCCACTACTACAGTCTCCTCAGGCGTAACATAACTTATCGTCATGCTAGCTGAAGTCCAAGATCCGGGCACGCCTCTTGCGAGAGCGTCGCTCGTATTCACAAGATAGATAGTTATGGGATAAGCAGATGAGGCTGTATGAATCTCCATCAGACCCGATTCGTTATAAATACGATTGCTAGATCCATAATCCATTTCGGGCATAGACCTGCCATCTGAACAGATGACGATTCCACCAGCACTAACCCAGTTAGTAAGGGTGGTCGACCAAGCAGTACCTACTGCAGTCATATTTGCATAGTAAGCGTTTTCCTGTTCAGGAATGAGGAGAATGTCATGTTGAGGTAGTTCAGCAGCAAGATTAGTATAATCGGTAAGATTCGTCCAATAATAATCAGTTCCATAGGTAGAATTAATCACTGTGAACATATTCTCCACTTCTTCACCTGGCCTATTGTCTGCAAATTGCGTATAGACTATGATGGAGACAGGGAGAATGCGGTGAGCTGGTTCTGGTGAAGGAGTAGTTACATTAGATTCTAAAGAAATATTAGAGGAAGCTTCTGAAAACACTGGTCCAGCGCTGAAGGGGATCGCAGAACAGAAGAGAACTGAAAGCAAAAGAAGACTAACTAATTTTGTTGAATTCATTTTAAATTCATCCCTTTAACTTGCTAAAGCATCAGCAATTAGCAAGCCAAATTACGAATATCTTTTAAATTAGATTATTTAAGGATGAACTTTTACCAAAATATAGTTTGTCTTAATAAATTGCCAAAGAAAAAAAGGGGAAGGGAGGTGCCACAGCTAGTGGTGCACCTCACGTCGTCCATGACGCCGAATAACAAAGACCAGCCCTAAACTGAAAAGTAGACCAATTGCCACTGCTTCTAATGGGAAACCAGGAATAGGTGTAGTCGTTGTTGGAGTAACATTGTCTACAGAGAAGACCGCATCTGATTGGTCTTGTCCACTGAGTTCATAGTCGTGTGCCACTACTCGAATCAAGTACTGATCACCGTCAGTAACACCTGTAGTGTCCCAACTTGTAGTAGTTGTAGTTAGACCAGTTGCCATGCTGTTCCAGCTGCCACCATTATTATCACTATAATAGACATCGTAAGATGTGATTGTATCTTTGTTTGGATCAACTGCTGTCCATGTTATTGAAACTGTGCCTGTCAGTGTTTCTGCGCCATTCGGGCTAGTCACTGTCACAATGGGGGCACGATTTTCAGCAAGCCACTGAAATGCGTTTACTGTGAAGAGGTTGTTATCACTATCCAAATAGTTGGGATCTCCATCACCGTCACCATCAGATAAGTGTTTGAAGAA
>JABXGU010000005.1 GCA_016550415.1 archaeon
ACGTGTACTCCGTATCTAATTGGAAATCTACCTCATTATGGAGAACATATTGCTTGGGCAGAAAGTAGTGCAGTGTGTTTTGCTAACTCGGTGATTGGTGCAAAAACCAACCGTGAAGGTGGACCCAGTGCACTTGCAGCAGCCTTAACGGGTGTTACTCCTGAATATGGCTATCATCTTGATGAGAATCGCCAAGCTCATGTTGCGATAAAAGTTAAAACACCTATTCAAGGCACCGCACAATTCGGAACTTTGGGAAAAGTAATCGGTGATCGTCTCGACGCTAATGTCGATTGGACAATCCCCTACATCACTGGAATTCTTAATGCTGATACTGATGAACTCAAATCCTTCTGTGCATCAATTGCCACTTATGGTGGCACTGCACTCTTTCACATGGAAGGAATCACTCCTAACCGAACAAAAATCCCTCAGAAGACCTTAACGATCACATCTCAGGATTTAGAAAAAGCAGAAGAAGAACTCAACGAGCAAGATGCAAAAATCGATTTTGTCAGTATTGGTTGTCCTCATGCTTCAATACGCGAAATCCGAAAAATTGCTAAATTAATTCAAGGAAAGAAAGTGAGAAAGGAAACATGGATAACAACAGCACGTCCTACAAAACACGTAGCAGATAGGATGGGTTATACCCAAATTATTGAAGATGCTGGAATTAAGTTTGCTTGTGATACATGTTGTGTTGTAGCACCGATAAAGGGACGATTTACAGGTCTCTGCACTGATTCTGCTAAAGGCTGCTATTATGGTCGTGGGCGAAATAAATTCCAAACCAAACATTGTTCAATCGAACAGTGTCTTCAGGAGGCAATTGAAGAATGACTACTCAACTTAAAGGTAGGAAAATCTCTCCTGGTTCTGCTTCGGGAGAAGCCTTGGTCACCAGTCAAGGACTTTCATTTTATGGAGGAGTTGATCCAGAAACTGGAACCATTGTAGAAAAAGATCATGAACTCGAAGGGAAGTCAATAACAGGAAAAGTGCTAGTATTTCCTCGTGGTAAAGGATCTACGGTAGGCTCCTATGTTATTTATCAACTAGCAAAAACCGGTAAAGGACCTGTTGCAATTATCAATCAAGAATCCGAAGCTATTGTTGCAGTGGGTTGTATCATAAGTGACATTCCCGCTATCGATAAAATTCAAATTGAAAAAATTAAAACAGGGCAAAAAGTTCGTGTTAATGGCACTCAAGGTATAGTAGAACTACTTTAAAGCGAAGGAAACGGCGGTTATTAGCAGTTAATTCCTCCTTCATCCACTAGTAGGAAGGAAAAATTATGGTCACCTCTTCAAAGACAGACGCTAAGTTAAAATCTTCATCCACTGAAAATCGAAAACTCGATCATATCCGCATTTGTCTTAAGAAGAATGTTCAATCCTCAGTACCAACGGGGTTCGATGACATTCGATTAATCCATGCAGCCGCACCAGAACTTAACCTAGAAGACATTGAACTTCAATGTACATTTCTAGGGCATCAATTACAAGCTCCTTTAATCATTACTGCTATGACAGGTGGACACCCTGAAGCTACACCAATAAATCAACACATCGCTGAAGCTATTGAAGCTCTTGGCTTAGCTATGGGTGTAGGTAGTCAGCGAGCAGCTATCGAAGATCAATCTCTTACAGATTCATTTTCTATTGTTCGAAAAGTAGCACCAACTGCTTTCATTATAGGAAACATCGGAGCACCCCAATTATCGTTGGGTTATAGTCAAAAAGAGGTAAAAATTGCAGTTGAAATGCTGAAGGCGAATGCTATTGCTGTTCATTTTAATGCTGCTCAAGAAGCTGTTCAACCTGAAGGTGAAGCAACTTTTGCAAATGTTCTCAGGGTGTTTAAGTCCTTAGTATCAAGCACTTCTGTTCCTATGATTGCTAAGGAAACTGGTGCCGGTATAGACCGTGAAGCTGCAATAGCACTAGCAAAAGCAGGTGCAAAAGCCCTTGATGTCGCTGGACTTGGTGGCACAAGTTGGCCTGCTGTTGAAGTAGAACGGGCTAAGCAAGAAGACTCACGAAAATCCATGCTTGGACGGCTTTTTACTGATTGGGGAATTCCCACGGCTGTATCTACATTTGAGGTTGCTTCTGCAACCAATCTTCCAATAATCGCGTCTGGAGGGGTTCGTACTGGCCTTGATATTGCAAAAGCAATTGCTATGGGCTGTACGATTGGGGGTCTTGCTATTCCTGCTCTTGCCCCTGCAACATTAAGCACAGAAGCGGTTCAT
>JABXGU010000679.1 GCA_016550415.1 archaeon
CATGAAGTTCATGTGCAGCTAATTCTGATCGACGTAAAATGAATCCAACTTGGGGACCATTACCATGGGTGATGGCCACTGTCCATCCTTCTTCAACTAAGTCAGCAATGTGTTTACCTGTTTCTTGAGCAGCATCATATTGATCTGGCACAGTTTTGTGAGTTTTATCCTTGATTAGAGAATTCCCACCAATCGCAATAACCGCAAGCTTTCGTGTCATACTTGAAACATCCTTATATTTAGAGGATTAGAAGGATTTAGAATCCCTAGGAGTCTCCTATAAAAGCTTTGATGCTGTAGTTCTCCTAGCTCATCAACGCAGTTCTTTTTTCTGAACGGAATAACACTTTTTGTATACCGAGTTAATAATCATTGATTATGGTAGATTTGCGATCAATTGAAGAAGCCCATAGGCGTATTCGTAACCATATTATTCATACTCCTGTCATGACTTCAACAACTATTAACCGCATGAGTGGGTGTCAGGTTTTTTTCAAGTGTGAAAACCTGCAACGTGCTGGAGCGTTCAAATTCAGAGGTGCTTATAATGTTCTCTCTCAACTAAACGCTGAGGAACGGAAAAAAGGTGTAATTGCTCATTCATCAGGTAATCATGCTCAAGCTGTTGCACTAGCAGCAAAGCTTCTTGATATTGATGCGATAATTGTGATGCCTAAAAATTCTTCACCTGTGAAAATACAGGCCACTCAAGGGTATGGAGCAACAATTATTCTATGTGATTCAACCATTGAAGCTCGTGTTGAAGTAACCCAAAAACTGATTGACGAGAATAGCTATGTCCTTGTCCATCCTTACAATGATGCAGATATTATCAGTGGGGCTGGTACTGCTGCCCTTGAACTCATTAACGAAACTGGGCCTCTAGATTGGATATTTGCTCCAGTGGGAGGAGGAGGATTAATTAGCGGCACAGCAATCGCAGCTAAAGGATTATCACCGAAAACGCAAGTCATTGCTGTCGAACCAAAAGGTGCTGACGATGCTTATCGTTCTTTTAAATCAGGAACACTCATTCCGAGTCGTAATCCCCAAACTATTGCAGATGGTTTACTCACATCCTTAGGTGATCTTACATTCAAGATCATTAAACAAAACGTTGATGATATCATCACAGTATCAGATTCTGAAATCCTAAACGCAATGCGTCTTCACTGGGAACGGATGAAACTCATTGTAGAACCTTCCGGTGCTGTTCCTCTTGCAGGCATCCTTCAGCATAATAAATATCTTAGAAATCAACAAGTCGGAGCCATTATCAGTGGCGGTAATGTTGACCTATCACAATTTTTTCATCATTTAGATCAATATATACAATAATCAATGTGGTTTTTCGAAAAATAGAAACCTTAAGGTACACTAATGGTGAAAAGAAATAGAGTTGGCGAAGACTGTGGCACAATCCAATGGCATGGAGATACTGAAATTAAAAGTAGCACTTCTCACTCAAGGCGTTCAACTGCCCCTCAAAGAGGATTCAGGTCGCCAAGGTGGTGCAGGACCAACTTTTGGTCGCTACTTTCTTATTGCTGATGAAGTATTAGTAAACGCTCCTGTCCGTCGAGGACAATTAGCAAAGCGTTTTCAGGCCTTACACTTGGAACGACTACCAAATGGAAATTTTCGTATTAGAGATTTTCCAACAATCTTTCCTGAAATCCAACCTATCCCTGCTCCGCAGTTCTACGCTCAACAACTCCCTGATGGTACACCTATGTCTCATATCGCATTGGTCCATGGCATAAACTGCTTAGGATCCACTATTGTACAACACTGTGATTACTTTAACCATGGTCTAGAATGTCAGTTTTGTACAATCCCCCGCTCCTTAGCTCTGGGAACAACAATTTTACGTAAGACTCCCGAGCAATTTCTAGCAGTTCTCCAAGCTGCTGAAGCCGAGGGAAGAGCCAATCATCTTACGCTCACAATAGGTAGTCCCAACCGAAACGATCGAGGTGTCAATGACTACATCGATTTTGTGAAAGAATTACGTCAGCATTCTGAAATCCCTGTTCATGTCCAAATCGAACCCCCAACCCCCTTAAGTATTCTACAGCAACTTCGTGATGTCGGTGTGGATACTGTTGGTATTCACATTGAAATCTTCGATGATAAACTGCGGCAGCGCTTTTGTCCAGGCAAATTTGCGTACGCTACCTTTGCTGATTACTTAGACGCTTGGCGGCTTGCAGTCCAGCTTTTTGGGCGTGGACAAGTCAGCACCTTCATCTTATTAGGACTTGGGGAGAGTTTAGATGGATTGCACCAAGGCTTTGAATCAACTATTCAAATCGTTGTCATCCCTGTTCCGGTACCTGGTCGTCCAAATCCTGGGTCCAAATTAGAAGGGTTTATTCCAGACTATGTTCAAAATCTGGAACGTACTATTGGTATTTATCTCGATTGCGCCCAGCTTCTAGTTCAACATGACCTTGACCCTTCAGTTCACCGGGCTGGTTGTGTCCGGTGTACTGGATGTACGGCCATTACTGAG
>JABXGU010000076.1 GCA_016550415.1 archaeon
CTTGTTGTCGGTGGAATCCTACTGATAATCTCAGGTCAATCACTCACTCTTGATCTCGCAACGCAGATGATGCTAGTCAACTTAATCAATACCTACATTACGCCACATATTGGTATTACAGGCGAATCTATCGTTTCATTCTATGTCCTGATTACCAGCCTGGGAGGAATCGGAGTAATAGCCGGCTCCATAATATGGTACGTAATAGGATATGGATGCGGTGCATCCATTGGCAAGCTCATTGTAAGCCTGAGTTTAGGTTCAGCCACAGTCTCTCTTGCTTGGTTTATAATCAACGCTTACACAGCAGGGGTCTTTAGTCAACCACTTCACGCAATTCTTGCGTATTTCGCTGGACTGGGTATTGCTTTCGCTTCTGTCTTCATCGTAATCCTCGGTTCAATCTTTGGTGCAGGACGACCACGACCTCCAAAGGAAGTAAAAGTACCCGAAACAGAAACGGGCTAGTTCTAATGCTTTCTAGCGTGACGGAGTGTTTCAGGCACAAAGAACAGAACAAGAATAAGGGCAACAGCATTCAGTGCTACAGCCAGAAGCATATTCCAACGCAGTATTCCAGTTAGAAGTTGCACAAGAGCTCCTCCAATAATGGGTCCAAAACCTGATCCCAGCGAGAAAGCTGTTATCACAAGGGTCATTGCACGACCTCGTTGAGTGGACAGCGTTACATCAGCAGCAACACTATGACCTGCAGTGTAAACTAGTGCGTAGAAAGGCAGTGTCCACAGCATCAAAGCAATCCATGGGTCAGCGACGGTCAGGTAGATTAGAAAGAAGAGAGTGTAGCCACTGAACCCAAGGAGGATGATGGGCTTCCGACCAAAACGGTCACTCCCGTAGCCTGCCGCAAAAGTGACGACCAGCCCTGTCAATGAAGCCAAGCCATTCGCTAGTCCAACCATTGCAACAGTTCCACCCAAATCAGATACAAGGAATATACCAAAGAAGAAACTGAAGCTATTAATTCCAAGTTGTCCCAGGCAGATGGCTAAACAGAGGATGAGGAGATATCTGATTTTTAATCGTGGGGAATGGGTAGATTCGACCGTATCAGTAGGCGTGGGGTTTTCTCCACCACTTATCTCAAGTATAATGGTGTTCGGTATTTCACGAACAAAAATGAGAATAATGAATCCGCCCATTATGTTGGTGATTGCACCAATCAAGAAGAGACTGTTCATGCCCATTATGTCATAAAGAACACCGCCACCGAAGGCACCAATGGACCAGCCAATACTATTCGTGGCAAGGAGCAATCCAACAGCTTCTCCCTTAAAGGAACGAGCCTCGGTGAGATAGGCATTCGCCATTGGAACAGCTGAAGTTGAGAATAAGCTTGCAATACAGGCAACCACAAGAAAGGTGAAACTGTCAATAACAAATAGGTAAATGATGAAGGCCAGAATCTGGGCAGCAAATCCAAGCAGCATAATTGGTCTGCGTCGTCGCCACCTATCAGATAAGTAGCCCCAAAAATTGACTGTTACAAGTCCTATCAGGGTGGGAAGCCCACCTACTAAGCCAATGAGAACTAGGGACGGCTCACCCATCTCACCAATATCTTTGAAGAGATAAAGAGATCCAAAACCCCAGAAGAAAGAAAGCGACACATAGTAGAGGGCGAACCCAATAAGGATTCCACGCACGTAACGCTTTGGTGTCGACTCTAAAGAAGACGTCCTAGATGGCGGCGTCAGTTCAACCATGGCAAGCCATCCTGTCATGCTAATAGAAAAAGTTTCGTGTCTAAATTTTCAAGTAATATAACGGTGATTTGGGTCCATTACTTATTTTGCTGGTCTCGTCTAGGACTTACGATTATTATATTGCTTGATTAATAGAAAGGCAAGAATGGTGGAAAGCACAATCACCATAAGTATCATCACCATTAAGACGATTGGCCAAATATCAACAGGAGGCAGACCACCCATAGCTATAATCGTCCACACAGCATCAGATGTGTCTGATGCAGTATATCTTCCATCTGTTACATTCACTCGAATCAAGAACTGGGTGCTAACTGGAATACCATTGTACGGGTTCAAAGAATCCCATGTGCAAGTTAGGAAAGTAATATTGTAAGTGATTACATTCCAAGTTAAACCGAAATCGTTGCTGACCTCAACAGAGAAGTAGAGGGTTTCGTCAGGGACGTTAAGGTCACTAGCAGTCCATCTAA
>JABXGU010000680.1 GCA_016550415.1 archaeon
CCTCTGGCTTTACTTCAACTTTACAGACAGCTCTAATGACACTATCATTGGTGCTACCGGCTATTACACTTGGGCACTAGGAAGCGGTATTCTTGAATTTTTATACGTTCTCTATATCGCTAAAATCAACCTGACCGACGTATCACCTGGCACATACTTCCTTACAGTAACACTTAGTCGCCAAAACTTTGTTGTGAACCAAAAAACGCAAATGCAGCTTGTTGTCATTCCCATTCCAACCGCGATTTTAGGTGCTGATGACACCTTATCTGTCTATACAGGTGATCCCTTCAGTATTACGATAAGTTTCAATGATACTTGGCACGAGTTACCAATTCTTGATGCCTATGTTACCCTATCAATCCCTGAACTTGGTATTTTCGATTCAATCCTAGAAGACAATCTCGATGGTACCTATTCGATATATGGACTGAGCATCCCGCGTGAAGGCACTTTTTCCATTCAGATTACTGCTCAAGGTGCTGCACAGTACGAACAAGCCCAACTATCCATCTCTGCGTTTGTATCCCTTCATCCATTTGTGCAATATACTATCCAGATAGGACTTATCGCTGCATTAGTTGGAATGATGATTTTAAGTGGTTGGCTTGCTTGGAGCAGGGTCTTCTCAATTCCATGGCTGGTCCGTAAGATGCGAGGTATGTCTCGCACAATTGGTCGCGGTAAAACACCTTCTCTCTCTAGTCGTGACATTGGTCGTATTGCTACTCGAGTAGATTCGATGACTGGAATTGCAGAACCTGTATACGATGGCGTCGGTCTAGCACTTTCTTCTGCAGGGATACCTGCTATTATCAAATTTGAGGAGCGAGAAGCAGAAGATGACGTTCTCTGGGAGGAACTTGGGCAAATAGAGGGTCTCGGTGTTGATCAGAAGCTGGAATTATTCGAAGAGATGAAACGGATTCCACCCAAGGACCGGGTCTGGTTCATAGAAGATCTTAAGCGGCAGATGGCTGATGGCACACGTTTTGGTCGTTTAACTCTACCATCTACTGTTGTATCAGAAGCTGTAGAAGGTGTGGATCCTGAGGTTATGAAGCGACTTGAAGCAATTACTACAATGAGCCCAGAGGAGAAAGAAGCAGTTATAGAACAGCTCAAAGGGTTATCCAAGGAAGCGCAAGAAGAAGTAATCAGGGCTCTTGAAGAAGCCAAAGGCTGAGCTTTAATGCATTCCTTTTTAACATTGGCGTAGACAGGAAATGTTTGGGTTTCTGTTTGGTCTACGCCTTCTCTCCTATTCTCAGAGTAGCTAGCAGGCGACTCATTAGCTAGACCATTTTATTTACTACTTCATTTTACCTGACTGTTTTTTACTGTGTATAGAATTGGCAGAATAAAGTTAGTTCCAGTTTAGTAGTAACTCAGTTTTCTGAATTGCTGACAAAATATTCTCGTTCACAAACTCTTTTCGAATAATTCGAAACCAAATCTCTAGGTTTCTTTTTATGAAAATGCATTTAAGGCTTCGAGTAGAAAGAAAATTCTAGTGTTTGGCTGAAGCTATCCAAAAAGTATCCCCGTTTTATGGATGGTGTTGCATTGCAAAAATCTAATACTGCTATAGCTATTTTTACCCTTATCTGTATTGTAATTCTTTCATCCCCAATTTCCTCCAATGGATTATTACC
>JABXGU010000077.1 GCA_016550415.1 archaeon
CCACTCAAGAGAACATGGATGTTGGCGTAATCGATCTCAAAGTAGTTACTCCAACAGGTGAGAATATCAATTATGGCGTTCTCGGATATCCCTTCCTGAAGAATTACACACTCGTCATAGATTACCCAAATACCCGATTCGTCCTCATTAATTGAAACACCCGTTCAGCCTCAATTCATAAACCTATATCACACAAGATATATTCTTAAGATAATAGGTTACTACTCTCAACAGCCTTCAACCAAGAACTTGACGAGCCCCATTCACCACTAGATAATCCACATTGAAGAGGTGAACCCCAATCCCTCCCCATCAACCCACCACAACAACCCAGGATGCCAAACTCAAAAGAATCCAAGACATCCTCCGCGTCATCAGCCAAGACTCTTCTTTACTCATCTACTCTTACCTCCAACTTAACGGCAAAACGACGCCATCAGAACTCAGAGAAAAAACAGCCCTCGCTCATGCAAGCGTTTTCAGAAATCTAGCCCTAATGACAAAAGTAGGACTTCTCACAAAGGAAGACGATCCCTCCGTTCCCGATCGACGATATCGCACCCACTACTACATTCATCAAACCCTCGGCGAATTGCTCGAACACGCCACAACAGAGGGATTAACACAATACACACAGGAGCAAAACAAACCACAACTCCTTACCAGATGGATTCAAGCATGGGAAACCGTTCCCCTCAAACTCAACCAACTCACAACACAGCTCATGCTCTCCATGAGACACACCACACCCACCGACGATCAGGAAACATGCCAAAAGGTCACAAAAATTATTGGTTTCCACGTAGCCGAAGAAGGCCAATTCGGCGGACTAGACACCAGACTCAAAGAATTCATCAAAGACCTACAAGCCCATCTCTCAAAGGTGAAGAGAAACTGGAAGGAGCCACTTAGACAACCAATAGCCATCGCAATAAATGTAGTTACAATGAACCCCGAAGAAGATTGTGATACTACATGCCGCCTTGAATTAATGAAAGACTAGATACACTATTATGATGTGAAGCAAATCATCTTTCACTTCATTGATGTAAATTCAAATTAGCAACTCTAAGAAATCATTTTCTTCTGGGATATCCCTTGCGGGGAATACTATGGGAGACTTATGTGCGGTAAGGAGTTTGATTTGTATTTTACCAGAAACATTGGTATTTACCAAATAGTTCGGGGTAGACGACCATTTCTTTTACAAATCCAAATCTGCCCTCTACTCTCTCATTCTCATTGATTAGGCTTCATCAATTTATATTGGTTCTCCACATTCGCCACAGAATTTATCAGTTGCAGGATTTCGTGATTTACAATTTGGGCAAATCACAGCTGTATATTCTTGAGGAGGCTGTTGGCTTTTCGGTAGAGTTTCGGTTGGCGCACTTGGTGGAACAGTTGCTTGAGTATAGACAACCTGAAGTTGGGATTTTCCTGATGGCAAAACTGCCCCAAGAATCGTCACAATGACCCAGATGGCAATAATTACATAGCCTATACTTTCAAGTGCGATGTAGGATGTGCCATACTGAAACGATCCAAGAAATGGAATATCGACATATTGGGCAATTGGTATAGCCATGGTAGAAACAAGTATACCGACAACTATGAGTATGATACCTCCCGCTAGCGTCCCTGCTCTCATTCCATTTCCTCCAATGATTTACCGCACTGTCCACAGAATTTACGTCCTCTTAAAGGCGTTCCACATTCTGAACAAAAAGAGGGTATTTCCTTTAGTGGAGGTGGAGTGGGTGATGTTTCTTCCACTGATTCTCCCATCAATTGAGATTGCTGATGCCGTTGATAAAGAAAAATCCCAACTCCTAAAGCGATGACAATAGCAACAATTGGGATTATGTATGCCAAGAATGGTATTCCACCCGGTCCAGGAGGACCCAATGCTGAAATAACAGTTACTGAAATGGATTGTGAGTCATGATAAGATCCCTGGTAATATACTGTAACTTGAAGATTAACCGATCCCACTTGTAGTGCCGTGATGCTTACTGTTATCGTTGTGTGACTTCCTCCATTTAAGGAAGGAGAGTTAGGAGTAACTGTTGCACTTACTATACCCGATCCTGATGAAATAGACACTGAGGCTTCCCCAGTTTCTTCTCCTGTGTTATAAAGTGACATTGTAATGCTTGTAGTTCCGCCTGGATTCAAGGTGATATACGAAGAACTGGGAGACGATAGAGAGAAGCTAGGAGGATCCCACCACTCATATAGATACCAATCAGTATGAATCTGCGTTAAAAGACCTATCCAAACTACATACCATGTTCCACCTGAAACAACATTCCAAGAATAGTCTCCTGAAGTCACGTCTTCATGTAAACAATAACAATAGAACGAAAGTCCATCTTCTAAACGTTGATAATTCGTTGAATCAACTATACAGAAATCTACTGAAACAATTCCTGATGTCCAATCATACCTGAGCCGGTAGTCAGTGGTCAATGAATTCCATTGGTGTGCAATCCAACCTGCAACAAGATCACGTTGGAAATCTCCACTGTTAACTAAATGCCAATCAGCCTTTACCGTTGGCACTGATAATGGACTAATTAACGGAAAACAAACTAAAAGTAGCAAAGATAAAAAGAACATTCTCTTCTTTTTCAAATTACTATCACCCCGCCTAGAAAGAAGCGATGA
>JABXGU010000681.1 GCA_016550415.1 archaeon
ATATTCGCTGTTTTGATAGGTGTGTTCACTGGCGCTATAGCCACATCAGGCACTCTTCAGAACTATACCCTTATGGACCCATTACTGGTACGCAGCCCCCTAGTCATTTTAAGCGCTCAAGTGCTTTGGCAAGTCTTTGCTATGGTCACTAGCCTCATACTTTGCGCAGTAGTACCAATGTTGATTGCTGCCCGATACGCCCAGTCAGCTATAGAGATATTAAGGTAGGTGCAAAAATGTCATTGATAAGTTGTTCAGATGTTGTGAAGGTCTACCGGCTTGGGAAGGTCGAGATTCCCGCACTTCGCGGTCTTTCCCTTGCAGTCCGAAGAGGCGAAATGATTAGTATCATGGGACCTTCAGGATCAGGAAAAACCACATTACTAAATATTTTAGGAGGCCTAGATAGAGCAACCGCTGGCACAATCATGGTTGGTGATGTATCTCTAGGCTTTACACCAGTCCATCAACTCGTCAACTACCGACGAAGAGTAGTAGGCCACATATTCCAGACACTAAACCTGATTCCCACACTAACCGCCAAAGAAAATGTAGAGTTACCAATGATAGCAAATAAAATTTCACGAGGAGAAAGGCATACTCGTGCTGAGGAGCTCTTGACCATTGTAGATTTAGCAGATAGGATGGACCACAAGCCTGATGAACTTAGTGGCGGTGAGCGGCAACGTGTTGCCATTTCTTGTGCCATGGCCAATGACCCTCCCATAATTCTAGCTGACGAACCTACTGGCGAGTTTGATTCTGAAACATCACAAATTATCGTTAATTACCTAGTTAGGGTTAACCAGAAATTTGGTAAAACCATCATTATGGTTACCCACAATCCTCTTGTAGCAGCTGCAACCGAACGCATCCTCCGTATTGAAGATGGTTCAATAAAAGCCAGCTATACTCCTGCAGATTTAGAAGCAGGTGGAGAGGGCTCAGCTGTTAGTTTTGTAGATCAACTTCGAAGACGTATAACCAAGCTTCAAAAGGAACTGGAGAAAGTCGACGAAAAATTCCGTAAGGGCGAAATTTCAGGTGACGAATACGTCGATGAACGCCTACGAATAAAGTCAGCCATTAAGGGTCTCGAAGATGAAATTCATCGCCATGGTGCCTAGGTCAAGATAGAAGCTTTCGAGAACCTTAAAGGGATGCAAGCTAGTGCCATACAAGTAAGGGCTAGCTTATGATATAGGGGCTCTTTGTTATGTCACCAGCATTTCGAGATTACCTTGCGGCACCTCACAAAATTGCCTACATTGAGGGAAAAGAGCGGCAGCTTGTTCCCTGCATTTTATGTGCAATAATTAAAGGCGACAAAAGAATCAAAACAAAAATCGTTTACCGTAACGACAAATTCATGATATTGCTTAACATGTTTCCCTTCAATCCGGGTCACGTAATGGTTGTACCCTTACGTCATGTGGAGAAACTAACTGAACTAGACAAAGAAGATCTACATGAATTCTTTTGGATGGGCGCAAAAACGGTTAATCTCGTTGAGACTGCCTTCAGTCCAGTGGGTGTAAACATGGGACTCAATATTGGTGCAGCTGCAGGAGCAAGCATTGAACATCTCCATTTGCATGTTGTCCCTCGATACCCCAGAGAATTAGGCTTCATGGAGACAACAGCAGATACTCGCACATTAGTTATGGATGCAAATATGGTCTATGAAAGGCTTGAACCACACCTACATCTCCTCAAAGACCCTACACCCAGGACAAAAGGGAAACAATGATGAAAATGAGTAACAAGAATTGGAGTGTGAACCCATGACCCCACAATCTTCATCCCAAACACAATCAAAACACCAAGGTCTTATCCACGTTTATACAGGAAATGGAAAAGGCAAAACAACCGCAGCGCTAGGTTTAGGTCTTAGAGCATGTGGGCACGGCTTCGAAGTCTATATGATTATGATGATGAAAGGTCGCATCAACTACGGAGAGTTAGAAGCGGTGAAGCATCTGCCTAATTTTACCATCCGTATGTTTGGACGCCCTGAATTTGTGGACCGTAATAACCCAAACCCAAAAGATATTGAACTGGCAAAGGCGGCTCTTAAGCATGCCAAAGAGATTATGAAAAAGGGTGAAGTGGATTTTCTGATTCTTGATGAAGTGAACTGCGCCATCGACTGGGGACTAGTCTCTGAGGATGAAGTCATTAATTTGATAAAAGAACGCCCACCCCATATGGAACTCATTCTTACCGGTCGCTATGCCCGTCCTGCCATCATCGAATTAGCAGACCTAGTTAGTGAAGTAATGGAAATTAAACATCCCTACCAGAAGGGAATCGCTGCTCGGCGGGGATGTGAAATATAAAATCATCGTAAGATTGAATCTAAATAGACCTTGATGTAGATTGGCAAGTTGATGTTCTGTGACCGAAAAACGTCCTACAAAACGCAAACCCTTAACAAATGCACTGCACGAATGGGAGATCCGAGTGCTTCAACCATTTCTAAAAAGGACAAAAGAACGAGCTCCTAAGTTTGTCACCACTTCTAGCAAACCAGTCAAAAGGATTTACACTCCAGAAGATGTCCGAAATTTCAAGTATCCCCAAGATTTGGGATTTCCAGGAGAGCCACCCTTCACGCGCGGCGTATACCCAACAATGTACCGAGGCCGCCTATGGACTATGCGGATGTATTCTGGTTTTGGCACAGCAGAACAGACCAATAAACGCTACCGCTACTTGCTAGAGCAAGGACAAACTGGGCTAAGTGTAGCCTTTGATTTACCAACTCAAATTGGATATGACTCTGATCACTCTATGGCAGAAGGGGAGGTAGGAAAATGTGGTGTTGCCATTACATCTATGGATGATATGGCTACCCTGTTCCAAGGTATTCCGTTAGACAAGGTCAGTACTAGCATGACCATTAATGCTCCCGCTGCGGTCCTACTGGCATTATATGTTGCTATTGCTAAGCGTCAAGGTGTCGACCCGAAGTTACTACGAGGAACTATTCAGAATGATATCCTCAAGGAATATGTAGCACGGGGAACCTACATCTTTCCCCCAAAACCCTCCATGCGATTAATTACAGATACATTCGCCTACTGTCGCACGGAATTACCACACTGGAATACAATCAGTATTAGTGGCTACCATATCCGTGAAGCTGGCAGCACTGCTGTTCAAGAGGTCGCCTTCACCTTCGCCAACGGTATCGCTTACGTTCAAGCCGCCATTGATGCAGGTCTAAAAGTGGATGAGTTCGCGCCTCGCCTTTCATTTTTCTTTGGCGCACATAATGACCTCTTCGAAGAGATAGCAAAATTCCGAGCTGCACGCAGACTATGGTATCGAATTATGCATGACCGTTTTGGTGCAGAGAATCCACGATCGTGGTTGTTACGCTTTCATACTCAGACAGCAGGATGTAGTCTCACTGCACAGCAACCTGATAATAACATTGTACGGGTCACAATGCAGACACTTGCAGCTGTGCTAGGAGGCACCCAATCATTACACACTAACTCAATGGATGAAGCCTTAGCCTTGCCCACAGAGAAAGCTGTCACCATAGCACTACGGACACAACAAATTCTGGCCCATGAAAGCGGAGTTGTGAACACCATTGACCCCGTAGCAGGTTCCTACTATATCGAAACATTAACTCAAGAAATTGAAGAAGAAGTTGAAGCATACATAGACCGTATTGATAAGATGGGAGGCGTGCTTCGCGCCATAGAAACTGGTTACATCCAACGAGAAATCCAAGAGAGCGCCTACAGATATCAGAAGGAAATTGAAGCAGAAGATCGCATAGTCGTCGGTGTAAATCGTTTTGCCATTCCAGAAGAGAAACGTTCTATTGATTACCTTAGAGTAGATCCAGCAATCGAAAAGGCTCAGAAGCAGAAACTTGACCAATTTAGGGGTAGAAGAAACCAGCAGGTTGTGGAGACATCCCTTTCTCAATTACAAGCTGCAGCTGAGGGAACAAAGAACCTTTTGCCACTAATCCTTGAAGCAGTTGAGAAACAGACTACTCTGGGCGAAATTTGTGATGTGCTACGTACTGTCTTTGGGGAGCATAAGCCAACCCAGATTATCTAAAAATTTTGAGATCTAGGTGGTTTCACTCTCTTTTGGACTGATAGTCGCAATGATTACTGGTAGCATGATTAATGCAAAGATGCAGCCAGCAAAGAATACGCCTTGAAGATCCCAGAGCACAATCGCAATTCCCATTAATACTGGTCCTAGAGTTTGTCCCCACCGTAGAAACATTCCATAGATCGACATTAGGGCTGCACTATATTCAGGG
>JABXGU010000682.1 GCA_016550415.1 archaeon
AAATTATCATAATCGGTGCAGGTCACGAATCTGTTTCACTAGCTGAGTTACTTTTTGATGTCCTAAAATCTGGCTAATTACAAAATCAGGTTGACTCGCTAGAATCAGTTGGGTGACGAATTTTAGTAGGCCAGGCAATTTCTGATAGTCGTTTTTCAGATACATTTGACCACTCAATGCTTTGAGGACGAGGATATTTGGTACGTGTGTGAATCTGACGGGTTGGAGTAATAATCACATCGACAGGAGTGTCATGGGGATCCATGAACACCTTTTCCGTCACTATCTGCAGATCATGTACCGTTGTGATAATGGGTGTTTGCGGAGTAACCAGACCTAGTTCAGCTAGTATTGCTGATTCAAGGTCGCTATAGCCACCTCCTTTACCAACCCTACCACCCGAAGTATCAACTGCAACACTACCAAGTATCTTTGCATCAATCTTTTCTGCAAGTTCGATTACTCGACGTCCTAGTTTGAATGCACCACGGATTGTGGAAGCCTGTTAATGTTGTTCCTTTGGAATTTCATGAGGATCCAGAATGAGAAAACCCGTCCGTAGGCGTGGACTTGCCATTATCACCATCTTCCCTTCGGTAAGGAGACGATACCGTACTGGTTTCTGAGGACTGTCAGGATTACAGAATACCGTCTGCCAATCATCGAATATTGGGAGCTGACAAAGACGTGCAGCAGCATAATCAGCACCAGTAAAATTCGGTATTCGTCCACGAATTGGGAGTGGAGGACGAGCTACACCCGCATTGGTTAGCCGTGTCCAAACCTGCTTTCTGATATTCTCCTTTAGAACCGCTTCTGTTCTCCCCGATGACACACTATGCCCCATACCACTTCTACCTCAATATTCAGTAAATCAAATGGGCACCCATTCTATGATTTACTGATTACATTTCCCTTCTCGACATACTCATGCAAATATGAGATTACAGTACCATTCCCATGGGCACCTATAAAGATTCAGGAAATCTGCATTTGAAATACACACTGGGTCCATAAGTAGAATGAAGCAAGCTACCAAAATAATACTGTGCTATACTACCTGATTGAAGAGGGACTTATCCCTCAGATGAAGTCCAAGGATCTGGAGCATCTTGTCCCTCATATTGAAGGCGGAAACCAGTATCAATGTTCATAACTTCCTTTAGTATCGCGTTCCCAGCAACCAATCGTTGAACTTGATTAGTTCCTTCATATATCTGAGTCAACTTTGCCCCGCGCATTAGCTGTTCAGCAGGATATTCTCTGAGGTATCCGTATCCACCCATGATTTGTACGCAATCAGTTGTATTTTGCATAGCTGCGTCGGTAGCAAAGAATTTGGCACAAGCTGATTCCTTTGAATTCCTTATGCCTTTATCTGCAAGCCATGCAGCGTATCGTGTTGCCCAACGTGCTGCCATAGCCCGGGCTTCCATATCAGCAAGCAGGAAGCTGATGCCTTGGAACTTGCCTATGGGTTTCCCAAACTGCTTGCGGTGGTTAGCAAATTTTGCTGCTTCATGTACTGCTCGCTGAGCAATACCAACGGCAAGGGCTGCTATGGCAGTACGAGTTCTATCGAGAGTTTTCATTGCAATTTTAAAGCCTTCACCCACTTTGCCAAACAAACAATCATCAGGGACCCTTACATCTTTGTATACAACTTCACATTGAAATGAGGCGCGCTGACCCATCTTATCTTCAATTAAGGTTATTTCGACACCATCAAGTTCTCTTTCAACGAGATGAACGGTCATAGCCTTGTAGCCCTGGGAGGGATCAGTGGTAGTGAATACACTATGGTACTTGGCGACATGACCATTTGTACTGAAGCATTTCATACCGTTGATTACCCATTCATCGCCATCCTTGACAGCAGTGGTTTTTACTGCTGCAGCATCAGTACCAGCCTCACGTTCAGTTAGAGAAAACGCTGCCAATTGAGGTTTCTTACCCGTAGCAAAGGGTTTTATGTACTTTTCAAGCTGTTCTGGAGTAGCGCTGATGAGTATGGGGGTAAGCGCCAGATTATTCGCTAGAATTGTGGTGGCGACACCTCCATCTCCATAACCAATAGCTTCTCCAATCAAAGTCTCTTCAAGCATGGAATGCTCTGGTCCACCATACTTTATCGGTATATGAGAATTCATCAAGCCAGCATCATATGCTTTTTGCGTCAGTTCCCAAGGAAACTCATCATCATCCTCGAGTTTTCTAGCAAAGGGTGTAACATATTTTCTTGTGAACAGCTGTGCTTTTTCCCATATTTCCTGTTCACGTTTAGAAAGAGTAAAATCAGTCATCTTATTCAACCTCATCAAGCGTGAAGACGTCTAGTTTTAAGCCTCAACTTAAAAATATGTAGCTTGCGCTGACAATTTCATGCACATACAATCTTAACATGTCTAAGAGATATTTCCCTAAACTCTAATCAAGAGATTCTTGTTTTAACTCATATTAACGTAAAAAGAGTAAAATTTTTATGCTGCTTACAATAAATAGAAGCTGGAGCTCAGAATGTAATACACAAAACGGATGGTTGAGATGCAAGCCACTGGAATCAAGAAGATACAGACAGGCTTAGTAGTCATAGGAGTAATTATCATCATTCTGGGAATGAGTTTACACTTCGGGGTACCCAGCAAGATTAACCCCAGTTTGGTGCTAACTCCAGATGCAGGAGAAACAACGGTTGATAACATTCGGTTCAACCGAGGTATAGCAACGTATCAATTTCGATTAAATGTGGAAATATGGAGCCCAAGGGTTGACAACTGTTCCATCTCTTTGCTGAATTCTACCGAGTATGAGCGCTACTTGAATGGAACCCCCTTAGAAAGTCTTGAATCGATTTTCTATATAACCAACACATCAACATATTTACATGAATCCGGACTGGATTCGGATCTGAATGTCTATCTTGTCTTTGTCAACAATAATACCTACCAAGTGTTATGGGTTTATTTCTATACAATTATACCATTCACATTCTTTCCCTCCCTAATACTAGCATTCTCGGGGCTACTCTTCGCACTTGCGACGCTTATCTGGCAATTCAAGGGCATGAAGAGATACTTTTTCCTTGGACTCTTCATCAATACAGCAGTATTTTTTGTGCGTACCTTAACGCTAGCGAATGCGAAACTTGGTGTACCGTGGGGAGTTGACTACTTCCTAGAATTATACAATGATTACACAATGTTCTATGTCTCATGGGTGGGCGAACTATGGAAAGGTGTATGGCCATACTCTGCATATTTCAGTGGATACATCTACCCTCCATTATTCATCTACACCATCGCAGCCCTTGGCATCTCTGCGGCATGGTTACCAGGTTTAATTCTGTTTAGCTTCAACATGGCAACAGGCTATCTGGTGTATCTAATCGCACGCCATCTTAAGGGCGATGAACGATGGTCAATCATTGCCATGCTAAGCTACCTCTTGAACCCGATTACACTTGTCTATGGCAGTTTTCTTTTATTGAATCCCGCACCCTTCGTTTTCTTCATTACACTTTCATTCTATTTGATCCTCAAAGAACAACGAACCCTTACCATGGTAGCGTTAGCATTTGCCACACTTAACAAGCAGTTTACAGCAATATTCTTCCCACTGCTAATAATCTACATAATCAAATCTGAGAAAGAATTGGGATTCCTTAACAAAGCTAAAGCATTCGCAAAATACACTCTAGCATATTTTATGGTTCTACTACTGGTTTCGGTGCCCTTTCTGCTTGTAGACTATGAAACTTATATCAGCAGGACAATTCTCTCAAGCACAGGATATTCAATTGAATTCCTCACAACCTTCAATCCCAGTACTGGCTATCCTGTCAACTTCAACACCTTCTTCCTGTTAATCGGCACACCACCAATCATCACAATACCGATTGCGTTCCTACTAGCCTCCTACCTACTACTAGGCATACCACTTATCCTAGTCTACATCATATATGCACGAACTAAGGTAGAAAAAGAAGAGACAGGAGAATCA
>JABXGU010000683.1 GCA_016550415.1 archaeon
ACAGTAAATGAAAGGTGGATACGTAAGGCTCGAACCTAACCCCATCGAGGACGAGCATTTCCATAAGTGGATAAGTGTCTTGGCTGTTTCCGTTTATAGTGTATGGTGTGTCTCCTATACCATCACCATCACCGTCAATTCCGGTATAATTGTCCCAATAGTTACCTTCTTCACCATCATCCCAAATGCCATCTGGATCATCTGTTTCTACATGATTGGTATTCTTGACGAAGTTGTTGTGGTAAATAACGTTGTTGTAACAAATAGAAACTGAAATTCCCAGTCCATTGTTTGTTATATTATTTCCAATGATGCTGTTGTATCCAGCACCATTAAGGAAGATACCAAAGTTGCTGTTGTTGGTTATTATATTCCCAAAGATGCTATTATATACATTTTCAAGGGCGATGCCATCAGTATTGTTTGCGATGTAATTTCCAGAAACCGTTGTGTTTTCTGAAGCAGTTAAGTCTAAACCACGAAAGTTATTCGTTATGGTGTTTTCCAAGATTCTATTATTATCTGAACCCATAACCACAATCCCAATATTGAAGCGGGATAACTTCAAATTCTTGATGGTATTATTGTTAGTGTCACCAAGTGCTATTCCGTTTTCGTTTTCATCTCCTTGAAGTCTATAACCTGCTCCATCCAAAAGAACATCATTTCTTTCCACAACAATTGAGCCACTAATATCAGAGATAAACGTGTAAACGTCTCCATCTCTCTGTATCTTGTCTGTTCCCTCAACACTTCCATCAGCCCTGATGTAAATTGTGCTCTCCCCTTTCACTATCCCGATATCAAGAAGAGAAACATGCATAAAGAAAAAAGCCAGCAACAGAATAAGGCTCAATGCGAATTTCTTCACACTATACACTAATGATACATTCTTTAATCCAAGACTAATAGTTTTTGGCGAGATAATCAAATGGTGAAGCAAAGAGAAAGCTTAATTCTATGTTTTCTAAAAGGTAATTAGGGGAACGGAAGGCAGGTAAAGTTAAAATTTAACCCCACACACACGAAAATATTCATGATTTATGTTTGCGTCTTTTGAAGTAGACAGCCAAACCCACACTGATAATAACCACAGCCACTACTGCACTTATTACAAGCGTTGTTGGTAGAGGCTCCAGTACCTGTTCTGTTATTGTGAAGTGA
Source organism: archaeon (assembly GCA_016550415.1). The sequence goes on from JABXGU010000683.1 coordinate 1,165, forward strand.
ATTGTTTGCGAAGAACCAGTGTTGTCCGCTTCGTCTGTCGCATAAACGGTTATGCTGTGCGAGCCGAAAGATAATTCAGTGATGGTTGTATTACCTAAGATTTCAGCTTCAGTTTCGTTGTCAAGTTTGTAGCGTATCCAATAGACTGGTTCGTTAACTAAAAAGTCTAATTGAAGGCTTGTTTTGTAGTAGGTTTTGTTCTCAGGCGAAATTAGGGTGACTTGAGGAGCCGTGCCATCGTAAGATGGGTCAGGAGTGCCATACCCGAAGGGTGTGTATTGTTCATTTACCCCAAGCTCAGGACAAATTGCACAACTCCTCCCTGCAATTGCATATATTATATCATCTACAACAACAGCTTCTAGCCAACCGCGATTAGTCGGCATTGACGCCCCATAAGTCCAATTGTCAGTCTCCGGAACATAAACTTGAGTAATGCTTGTGCCTTCAATGCTTCCACCTGACATCCCACCAATAACGTAGATTCTCTTGAGCGCCATTATGCCTGTTGTCGCACAAGCGGCAGCGTCTTGTACGGCGGTTGGAGTGGAAGCACCTAAACTCCAAGAGTCACTTTTGGGGTCGTATATATGAGTTTGATTCCAGCCTATAATGTAAATTTTGCTATTAACAACAGCTGACGAATATCCATAATCAGGATGAGGAAAGTGCGTCGTGTTTTTAGTCGTCCATGAATCAGTAGTAATGTCATAGACGTCATGTCTATCGGTGCCTATCAAATGAATTTTGCCATTAACCACATTTGCCTCTATATCGCTTATGTTTATTGGCATCTCCTTCTTGGTTGTCCAAGTGTCGGTTGAGGGGTCATAAACTTCATTTGCACCAAAAGTAATACCTGATGACCTTCCTCCTATAGCATATATTCTATTTTGATAGACGGCTATTTCAAAAAACATTCTTGCAGTCGGCATGGGCTTCTTACCGGTCCAAGTATTAGTGACTGGATTATACTCAAAATTTGCGTCATCTCCAATGACGTATATCTTCCCGTTCACGGCAGCGGCTTTAGCTCCATTTATCGCTTTGGGCATCGACGCTTTCGTTGTCCAAGAATTCTCTATCTTCTCAGCAGAAGAGTTAGGTTTAATGATTACTGTGCTTGAAGCTAATAAGAGGAATAGAACAATCAGAAGAGCATTAATTTTTCTCATGCTTATCTTCATTAAATTTGGCTATTTGGTTGATTAAAGCGTTTTGTAAAGGTTTTTCAACTAGAAGAGCTCCCAAGGCGCGCCTTCTAGTCAAAGATTCACCTTTTCTTAAATCAATTTGCATTCAGGTTTTCGTGCGCAAGACATCATGAGAGCTTTGTCTTAAATTTTACCAGTACAACTAATGCGATTGTTGTGATAATGAAGAATGGAAGATGGGCAGAGATTGGAAATTCTGGTATCACGTTCAAAGGGTTCACGCTTACGTCAAACATTGTCGTGTTGCCCATGAATTCCACTAGATTGTACATTCGCATCTCTGCAACAATACCAGAATCTCGATACCAATACCAATCCATCAGCAGGG
>JABXGU010000684.1 GCA_016550415.1 archaeon
AGATGCTATTTCAGGGGGATTCTTCACCGAAATCGACGCACAACAAACCACCCTAGCTGCGACAAGTTTTGCGCTAGAAAGCCTATCAGCTCTTGACCAACTTAGTGCCATTGATGTTCAGGCTGCAATCGACTTTGTTGTTGCCTGTCAGGAGTTTGATCCCCTAGATTCTGAATACGGTGGCTTCTATTCCACAGCGAGTGGTGGCTTCAGCGCAAGCCTGATTGACACTCTGCATGCACTCAAGGCTCTTGTTCAAATTGAAGCACTAGATGCCATCAATCAAACGGCGCTTCTTTGTTTCCTTGCTAACTGTGAGGAACCAATAGGAAGCAGTGTTTTCGATACAAAATATACCATGGGCTCAGATGAGTGGATCCTTGGCACCTCATGTGCTCTCCAAATCCTTTCTATTCTTGGTCAATTATCCATATACAATTCCAGTGCTAGTCGCACCTATATTATAGCAAATCAATTTCCTAACGGAGGATGGGGGCGGGGTGATTTGCTTCATGATTTTCACAATTCACCCGATGAAACCTGGTACGGTGCACAAGCGCTAGCCTTGACTGGCGGATTAGATACTGCTGAACCTAATCTGCTCGAATATCTAACTGATTGTCTAACGGGCTGGGGTGGGGCTACTGAACCGGTCATTTTTGGTGATTTTTTGTCAAGCGTTGATATAATCCTGATTTTATGGCATGTTGACGGGTTGAACTTTTTGAACCTTTCAGCCTTTCTGAGTTATCTGGATAATTGTTGGTCCACAACTCGCAGCTCTTTTGTAGCCCATCAACTTCCATCTTCTATAGGAATCGATACGGATAGTCCAACACCTGATCGTATCGCCTTGGAAACGGGTACCTTCGGACCGCTCTATCATTATGGGTATAGCCAATTGATGGCAAAACTAGGGTTAAATTATGAACCCTGGACAACACGAGCCCTTCATATTCGACAAGAAATCGAAGCCTGCCAAACAACTGTTTCAGAATATACAGGAATGTTGGGAATTCATCATCTCTATGTTGGTCACGAAAGTGATCTAACATTCCGTTTCGATACTACCTGCTGGAATTTATTAGCCCATCAAGGGCTAGGTGGACTACCCACAGACCTGAATAATGCATCAGCAATACTTGCCTACCTAACCGGCTGCTTACAAGATAATGCCACTCATCAATATTTCCAAGACTTAGCCCATCCGATTTGTCTACCTGCTCAATGGCGGGCTGCTGATGAGTATCTCGCTGAAACCTGGCTTGGGCTTCGCGCTTATGCCTATCTGAATCCTTCCCTTTCGGATCTCAATGGAGATAAACTAGCGATGTTCGCTAGGCAGTATATCCACGGGAATGCATCTTTGATTAGCGTCTATTATGCCACCGAAATCTTGAATTTCCTTGTTGAAATGGGACTCAATCCTAATGCCTTCCAAGGCCCTGATTGGTCAATCATTCATAACCGGCTTCTCGCCGCCTTTTCCTATGAAGGATTAGTCACAGAACCACTTCTTCCTAAAGGCAAATGGATCCCATACCTGATCAACTTAGGGATCGAATTAGTTCAACGCATGAATCTTCTCTCTTACCTGGATGTTAGCCCAATCCTACATCTAACACAAATCTCATCTCCTATCGGCACTGTTGCTCTTGGTGACCCTTTCGCTCTTTCAGCAACAGTAATCGAAACAAGATGGGGACAACTGCCGGAAAAAATTAAAATTCAAGCCCTCCTCTTCAACACCACCTTTCTCAGTTCCTGTAGGATTAACCCTCCTGGGTCATTCATGCTTCAAGAGCTCATTCCAGTCAATCTAGACGCCCTAGGTCCTCAGAATCTCACACTTCTAGCCGTTTCCACCGGCTCAATTCCTGCTTATTCGATTACATCAAGTTTCTGTATAGGATGGGGTGCTCTTTCCCTCAATACTACCTTTGTGCCTGGAACCTCGGTTCCCCGAAGCATTCCGCTCAATGTCATGATTAATGTTGGACTCGCAGGCGCGAGTTTGCCCCAGTACCCTATTGCAAATGGAGAAGTTTTACTGACATTATTAACAACATCAGAAACCTATACTGCAAGCTATGCTGGTTCGAGCCAGTATCAAGTATCCATTCCAACACAAAATCTTGAATCTACCAGCCACTTTCTCCGCATCAACGCCAGTATACCTTACTGTAATTTCCACACTGAGACAACTTCAATTATGGTAATAGTGTTTGATACCACATTACTCGTAGAGAATATCCTACCAGAAACTCCAGTTCTGTTTGATCCTGTTCTCATAGAAATTAGTCTAAATAATGAAAGTGGCAAGAAGCTCACGGGCTATGAGGTTACTCTTAACATTACTCGGCCAGGCGATTCCATTCCCTTTCATTCCGACAGATTAACTACTAATCAAACGGGCCTAGCGCTGAGCTCCTGGACACCTGACAAAGTAGGACAATGGCAGATTAGTGTAAAATTTGCTGGATGCGAAATGTATAGTACCTCTCAGGCAACCACAATGATTCAAATTAGTCGTCGTCCCCTTGAATGTACTATCGACATATTTCCCTCCTCAACATTTTTCATCGGCAATCAAAGCAATTTTCAAATCACGGTCTCAGATGCTCTCAATGGATCTCTCCTGCCCAATCTACTAGTGTCACTCTACGAAGGTGAAGTCCTCTTAGTAACAGCTACAACCGATATGTTGGGTGAAGCTAATTGTCAATGGATTGCAGGTGGTTCTCTCGGATACCGGGAATTACACCTTACGGTCGCTGAAACCAGCACACATGACTCCTGGGTATCTTCACCACTCCAAGTTCTCCTTCGGGATACTACATCCCTTTCTGTCTCAAGCAACTCAACATGTGTCTATGCCGGTGAAACTATCTTCATCAAACTCACCATCACCACAGGCATGTCTCTCACTCCCAATGGCACTGGTGCTATTTACTGGGATGGAGTATTGCGACAGCATTTCACCATCTCTAACGGTTATGGTGAAATCACACTCACAACACAGTATACTGAAATCACCGGCGAGCATCTAATCATTGTTCTCTTTGGACAACTAGACTCTCCGGATATCTATCATGAAAGCCAAGCAACATTACTCATAACAATACAAGGAGTTATCCAACCAACACTCAAACTCACAGTTACCCCCTTAGAGATAGAAGATGTTCTTTTACAGCCAACTCTCCAAATAGAGGTTCAACTGTCTTATACTAACGAAACTCTTTCTTTAGGTCTTGTAGCCAACCTAACCGTGCAATTACTTAGTCAAGATGCCACCCTTCTCGGCACTTTTATAATCAAAACAGATTCCATGGGTATCGGTCAACTAACAATAATGACACCCCAACCTGGAATCTACACTATCACGGTTCACTTCGAAGGACAACGTGGATTTGTTCCTTGTCAGGCGACCACCCCCTTATTAGTTCGATATCCCCTCAACCGTATCGGAGGCGTGGATACTTCCCTTCTCATCTGGTCCCTCATCGTAATGATATTCGGAGTAATACTCGGTGTTTTCTTATTCATACGTCAGCAGAAGCGGCTTAATGACTTCTTAAGCCGCATCCGTCCTTCTCAGAATACCGTAATTGAGTCATCTCCTGAATTACTCCAATTTCTTACCAATCAACCTGGTGAAACAAGTTCCGCTGATTCACTGGATGATGATTAAAATGCCCAAACAGTACAAAGTAATCCAATGCCCCCATTGTCTAGAATATTCCTACATCCCAGATGGAGTCTCCAGTAACTCCTGTCCGCGATGTAAAGTAAAAATCGCGCTTCACGAATTACAAGGAACTTTAGTCATTAGTGCCAAAGAAGCAAAAAAACAGGTTCAACAAAAACAATTCGCCTTTCAAGGAATAATCCCCCAGGGAACAGATCTTCGTCCAACAAAACAAATTCTCCAGCTTCTTCGCTCCCATTACTTCGATACTCCAAAATGGTTACCCATCCAAGAGGTATTTCGACGTTTAATTGAAGCTGGACTCATTCCAAAAGAAGTGCAAGAGGCAATTAAAACCCTCCACGCTGAAGGCTTTCTAGAAAAAAGGGAGGATACCATCCGTATCATCCCACTCACTTAATTTTTCTGAACAAAACTGATAATTCTCCTCTAGTCTATCTAAACAAAAAAAGGCTCATACATATTTAAACATCGGATTTTTTTTCCAAGATTCTCTCTTGTAGCCTGAGTAACATTGCTCACCATAACGCATATAAACGAACCAAATTTCGCCAGAGTAGCGAAGAACCCATGAGGCGAGTCACAGTTCTTTCGTTGGTATTCATTTGTCTGCTGCTTAGTAGTATCACTTCAATGCTATCTTTCACAGAACCGTGTTTTTCTGTGTCTCTTGCTACCCCTGATGCTTGGTCACCAGTCGCGGCTCTACCCTCTCCGAATTCCTGCTCTGTTTCTCCACCCGTAATGTCCCCTCCATCCGTCGCTTATCTGACCAATAGCTCAAGTCTAGCCTACTGGCAACGAGAAATGGCCACTTCCGTAAATTCGACACGTCTAATGGGTCTTCTCACTTTACTTGCTGGATATAATAGTAGACATCCCTTCCACCCGGATGCAAATGCTTCAATTGATTTTATTACATCATATCTAATATCGATGGGAACTTCATATGTTAGTGACTGGTTTTGCATCCCTAAAGCCACATGGACAGGAACCACATTCATCTACCAGAATTTCTGGACACGGAATCTCTATGTTACTCCCTGGAGCATTAATACCTCAGCCTCTACAATAATAATCACCTGTCACCTCGATTCTGCCCGGTATGACTTGCTAGGTCTATCAACCACCATCGCTCATGGGGCTAAT
>JABXGU010000685.1 GCA_016550415.1 archaeon
GAACTAGAAGTAATGTCAGTAGAAGTATGAACTTCTGCTTCATTTTAGATCATAAGTGTATATCCCTATTCATTTACTTAAAGATTAATTTCAGAAATGCGATTACCCCTTTTTCCCCTGTATAGAAGGAAGTCGCTTCCAGACCCTTCGATTATGTTTACTAGGGTTTTAGGAACTCGTTCGTCTATAAGCTTCAATTCTGGACCTTCGCTCTCGGAAGGTGGACAGGTAGAATATGAAGGACCGGAGATGGGGATGAATGGTAATCCAGCTAGTGGTTCCTTTTATGACCTGACTGAAGGTAGATTGATGGAATTTTGCCACCTTGTCTGCTATCATGAGTGGTTTGTTGTGTCCGAAGGATTCTGGAATGGAGGGACCAGTCATAGAACTTAGAATAGTCATGATTAGAGTTTGGAGGGGATTCGGAATTGTATTGTCACGGTAGATAAGTGCCTTAACTGGTTCTGTTGCTTGACCGTATTCTTGGTTGAAGGTTATTCGATTATCATCAGTGGTTCCGTCATATTCTGGATACGCTATTCGATCAATGAAAAGGACGTTGCTACGAAGTTTGGAATCGCTTTGTGCCTCTGTGAGTTGTACGTAGCTTTTCAAGAAGGCGCCTTCAAGGCTGATATGGTCTCGCCGAGCGCCACCAACATAGTTGGGTCTTGGAGGCTTGTGACGATCATTTACCATTGTTTTGAATGCTGCATCGTATTCGATTGTTGCCCAGGGAACAGTGAGCTTGTTGGAAGCGAAGTGGCTAATAGCTTGCAGTATCATTCGGTCAGTATTTGGTGCTTGCTCGAATGTATCCCGATTGGATGGTTTTTTCAGAATTTTGGCTTGCCAAAGTATCGGGATTAGTTGGCGTTTGAAGTCGCGAGCTGCAGTATCCTTTGTTATGCCAAGAAGGAGGATATGACGTCGCCAGCATTCCTCTATCAGCATGTAGAGACATAAGAGTGTCAGGAATGAAATGTCAAGGGTGGTAAGCCAAGCGAATCGTCCATCTTTACGGATTTGAAGTCGATTTCGGCTTTCGAGTGGGTCCTTTGGTAAGGTTTCAGAGAATATTTGGTTTCCAATTACTGTAACCAGATGTTTAATGCGTCGCCAAGACTTCTTGTATTGATCCTTTAGTTTATAGTGGCCTCGACGTTCACTAATGAATCCCTCATTCATCGATCTAGCCAGGTATTTGGATGCACGGTCTTTGCGTTCATTAGTATCAAGCCCTAATTGGGTGCAAAGTGCATCAAAGCTGAGTTCACGTGGGCTATTTTCCAAGAGATAAAATATTGCATAGGAAAGATAATCGCTCCGAGGCGGAGGCAAAATTAAACTTGGATTGAGAATACGATGACGACAAAAAAGAAGATCCTCCTTGGTTATTGGCGTTCCCTCAACCGTGAATCCAAGTATGCCAAGATTTCGACTCCAGTTATAGCGCTTAGCTGTATCATAAAGTATAGAGGAATGGGAACCACTTAATGTCCTGTCAATTAGGAGAAGCTGTGTTTTCTGAATTGGACTTGTGGCAATTTTGTAAGCGAGGAAATATTCAGAAAAGGTCATCAGGACATCAGCGATACTTGAATTATCGATGATGTATTGGTCACTAAGTGGTCTTTCAATGATGACTTCTCCATCCCTTGGATCGAAGAATTCCTGGTCAATTTCTGGGACCTTACTGATGTAAACAGGTGCAACTGTTGAAACCGTTGCAGTTCCCTTTGTAAAACTCCCCATATATTCAACCTTGGGAGATTTGTTGGGATGGAATGTAATAGTGCCACGACTTGCATAGGAGCCAGCAAAGAAGACCAAGAGGTCAAAGAGGGGTTGGACATACTCTGTACCATCGATTGCCGCGAAGGAAATCTTAGTCTCGCCAAAGAAAGATTGGGCAACTTTGTGGGCTTCAGAAATGTCGAAGTTAGTGACCAGTAAATCCTTCAAGAAGGAATCATAGACACCTTCCAATGCTTTGAACCGAGTTGAATAACTTTGAATTTGATCTTCTGCACTCATGCGAAGAATATCGCCAATGTGACGAGCAGATTGACTAATACGAGATGACATCGCCCCAACACCTATCCAATCACAATTATCTCTGCATAACGATACTAAAGCCTGTCGTAGTCTACATTGCCTATTATTGGTAGGAAACAAGAATGAATCTTCACACTTCCCAAACCCAAGTCATTTAATGGAGACCTAAAGATAAACATATCAAAGGAAGCTGACGGAAGAAAAGAACACACTACACACTGATATGAGAATGATAACAGAGGTTAATATCAAATGATTCTGTCCATTGGGCACCTTAACATTGATTGGATTTGCACACTCCCCCAGTTACCTGCACCAGACGAAAAAGTAGCAATTTCAAATCTTAACTTTCTCCCAGGAGGAGGAGCCTGCAACTTCGCCACTTGCATAAGTCGACTCGGTTCTAAAGCTGCATTCTTTGGCCATGTGGGAAAAGACCCACAGGGTCAAGAAGCCCTCCGAACACTTGCAGAAGAGGGTGTTGATATCTCAAGAGTTTTCCATGAGTGTGACCTCCAAACTGGCTTTGTAATTATTCTTGTGGATAGAGAAGGACAGTCAATGAAGATTCGTTATCTTGGAGCCAATAGCCGATTATCACCCAACGAAATCAACCCTGAATTATTGGAAGGATTTGAAGTTGTTCATGTGTCAGGTGGATCAGCAGATGTTGCTCTGAAGGTAGCAGAAGTTTGCAAAGAGCTTGGAGTTCAGTCTTCAATTGATGTTGGTGTAGAATTTCTCATTAAATTAAAATCAAAGGCAAAACGTGTTTTGAACGATTTTTCTTTCGTTTTTATGAATCAAGGTATTTTCGAACGAGCATTTGGTCGGAAGCCAGTGAAATCAAATCTTCAAACAGTAGTTAGGGGTAGAAACCTTGTCGTCAATGTAACTCTAGGCAAAAAAGGCGCTTTTGCTGCAACAACCAAAGAGGTAGTCTATCAACCTGCCTTCAAGGTGAAATCGATTGATACAACGGGAGCAGGTGATGCTTTTTCTGCTGGATTTATTCACTACTACAAGCAACAATTTTCCCTTGAAGAAGCCATGAAAAGAGCGATAGCATGCGCAGCCCTTCAGATAACGAAATCAGGTGGTAGGGCAGGCTGCCCAACAAAAAAGGAAATAGACGAATTCCTAAAGCAGCAGAAGGCATAGAATATTTTGTTTATCTAAAGTTATTTCCCAACCCGTATGAAGTGTTCTAGATTTAATTCAAAGGTTCACATCTCTCGGTTGGATTGACTTCAACTAGTCGTGTATAAAGAAGAGTTAGATTATTTGCGGTACCGCACATTTCTTATTCAGATTCTTGATTGCAGCGGGGCATCCGCCCATACTTACGCTCAAACTCCTGTTTGAGTGCGTGTTCTCGTTGCTCAGCACGAGCTTTGCTTCCTGTCTCTTCGCATCGGAATTGTCGTGTAGTTTTAAAACATGAATCCTCTGTTTTTGAGGCTAGGTAGTGCTTTTGTAGTTGATCAAAAAGCTGACCATTGCCGATATAGATAACTATCTTGGAGGAATCTGCAAGCTCATAGGCACCAAAGACATTGGGTATCTTCTTGATATTTGCCTGGTTAAATTTCGACCATCTTCTAGTAATTGACATAAACAATCACATCTTCAAGTAACTTAACCTATTATGATATACCTTCGTCATTAATTAAAAATCATACGAA
>JABXGU010000686.1 GCA_016550415.1 archaeon
CGTGCAATTTGCCAATCAAGGGATTTATGTTGGACGACTTTTTTTGTAAGGTCCACGAAGAGGAATTTACCAGCATACCCCTTCATAATCGGCAATAGCCTAACCCCTCCGCTTCATCTTCTTTATCACTTCAAACATTTGCTGCTGTAACTCAATAGCATCAGGTGGAAGGGTCTTAAGAGTCCCTTTGCCAGTAGCTTTTGCTAGCAGGTAAATTTGGGCAACTCTTTCGAGTAAATATGCATTATGAAGTGCATCATACATTGTAGGTCCACAGCAGACTGCACCATGATTGGCGAGTAAAACTCCATTGCGTGGACCAAGAGCATCGATTGCATTTTGAGCTAGTTCTTGGCTTCCTGGAAATCCGTATTTTGCTACTTCAACTTGTCCACCAAGTCTGACAACAAATTCATCAACAATGGGTGGCAATGGAACGCCCAACACTGCCATTGTGGAAGCAAAAATAGAGTGCGTGTGCACAATAGCATTCACATCATCTCTTTTCATGTAAATAAGAAGATGCATGGGGTTCTCAGTTGAAGGATTACGTTCACCCTCAATGACAACGCCTTTTAGATTGATGATAAGGACATCATCTGCATTCATACAAGAATAGTCAACACTGCTTGGAGTAATTGCTACCATATCGGTGTCTTTGATTCGGAAACTGGCATTTCCTGCACTGCCAAGCACCAGACCAGCAGTCTGCATTTCTTGGCAAACATTGAGAACTTCTTTTCTAGCTTCAATTTTATTTCCTGTCATGTCCGATACGCACTCTAAGTTTTTTCTACACTATAAATTAACAGATTGTTTATACAATGTCTTCCATCGAGTAAAATGCGTTTCGTACTTCCGATGATTCTCATCATTAGGCTCAAGACTTGGTAGAAATGTAACCATCTTTTCCATACCTTCACTAAGTGAGCCATGTATTCCTGCAGCTGATGAAGCGCATATTGCAGCACCTAAACTAGAGGCTTCAAATACCTTCGTACTCAAAATTTCTAAACCAGTAACATCAGCAAGCATTTGCCTGAGAAATTGACCACGAGCTAGACCACCAACAACGGTACAGCGCTTGAGTGTGATTTCTGAAATTAACTGAAGCAGCCCTAAATTAGCAAAGATGGCATAACAAATATTTTCATACAAGGCACGGGCAAGATCTTTGAATGAAATAGGCTTTATCACTGGAGAAGCAGGAGGCGGGAATAGAAAGAGAGCAGGACGCACCGTTGTCATTTCACTAGCATCCATCACTTGAGGACCGAGAAGGGCAATTGTGTCCAATGAACCAATTTCTGCGCTAGCAGCTAGCTGTTCCATTTGGATAAATTGAATAGCACTTTTTTCTTGTTTAGAAAGGGCAGGAGCCGCTATGTTATTTGCAAACCATGAGAGGACACTGCCAGTGGTTCCTGAATTGGCTTCTAGGACCCAATGATTGGGTAGAAGATGGCGCCCTGTCCATATCCGACATTCAGAGTCAATGATTGGTCTATCTGTTACCATCTGTATTGGCGCAGTGTTACCAGCCACAACACAGGCAGCACCAAGTGAAATTGTAGCGGAACCAAGAAGAGCACATTGAGTGTCAGCACCTCCAATACCTACTGGAGTACCAACTCTGAGACCTGTCTCTTTGCTGGCTTCACCTGTCATTGTCCCAGCTACACTACCCGGTTCTCGGATAGTAGGGAGAAGATTTGCAGGAATATTCGCTGCATCCAGAATCTCCGATGACCATGTGGAGGAGCGTATATCCATGAACTGTGTATTAGAGGCCTGAGATGGATCCGTAGACACTTCACCAGTGAGACAAAAAACAATCCAATCACTAATGGAGAGAACATGACGAATTCTTGCATATTGTTCTGGTCTTTGATTCTTGAACCAGAGAAGACGACAAAGAGAATAGAGAAGTGGGGGCCAGCATCCAGTGGGTGGACAGACTTCTTTTAGCTGTTGAATTACTGAGTCTTGAACCAGCACACCCCTTGCATCCAGATTTGGTCCCGAATATACTACATCGCCATCTTTGTCAAGGAAGACAGCACCATGACGCTGACTCGTCGCTGAAACACCCACAATATCCTTAGCAGAGCATTTTCCCTTTTTTTGACAGAGCCGAATCATTCCGGAGATGGTTTTCCATGCTGAAACTGAATCAAATTCCTTACCAATTCCGGCAAGACCCTTGGGTTCTTGGTATTGAATTGGTTCGAAGTGTTGAGCCTGAACCTCACCAGAGGTTTTGAATATCATACATTTTATTCCGCTTGTGCCAAAATCAATTGTTAGAAGATATGGTAATGGCATAGTCAGCCCACATTATCAGGTTTTGAGAACATCAGGGTTAGCCAGATGCTTAGGCTTCTTGCCTTTCAGGAATTGTTCAATATCCTTGGAAAGAATCAGGGATTGACGGTAAATGACATCACTAGTATTTCCTCCAATATGGGGAGTAACGGTCACATTATCTAATATTAGAAATCGGTTATCTGAACTAATGGGTTCGCGCGATTGAACATCCAAGGCAGCCCCTCCTAGCTTTCCCTCTTTAAGGGCTTCAAAAAGGGCATCCTCATCGATTATGGCTGAACGGGCAGTGTTGATAATATGTGCAGTCGGCTTCATCCAAGATAATTGCTCCCTGCCAATCATCCGAAAAGTTTCAGGAGTTGCGTGAGTGTGGATGGTAATAATATCAGCAGTGCTAAGTAAAGTCTTCAAATCAACAGATTTAGCGCCCAGTTTTGCTCCACGAGAGGATGGTATGTAGGGATCATAGTAAAGAATACGGGAACCAAAGCCACGGAGACGTTCTGCAACACGAGACCCAATTTGACCAAGACCGATTATTCCTATGATCTTTCGTCCAAGTTCGAAGCCCTGCAATGATTCCTGCATCTTTGCCAATTGCTCAGCATCATCAACATGGAAACTACCAGATTTCAGGGCTCTATCAATTTTGATGATGTGTCTTGCCTGAGACAACATCAAAAGAATAGCCAAATCAGCAACTGAATCAGCGTTACGACCAGGAGCATAGAATACTGGGATGCGCTTTCTAGTAGCTGCGTCCACATCAACCTCTTTAGGAGTATCACGGGCGCACCCAATGAATTTCAATTCAATCGCATCAATTACATCATCAGTTACTGCATCCGCCTCTACAATCACAGCATTTGCTTTTTCCTTGCGCAGTTTTTCTAGGAGTTCTTCCCCCCAGTAGACACGTCCAGTTATTCGCCAATCTTCGTATACCACATCTGCATGTTTACGAAGAATGGCAAGACCATCATCGTGAAATGAGGCGGTTACTAGGATTCGCATGTTCTTCGCTTCCAAGGTTATTCATCAATCTACATCAGAACCTGCAACTTGAGCAAGTCAGTCATAGTACCTTTTGCCTTGAGTTTTCCGACTGAGTAAGCCTCCAAAGGACTTAGATCGCCCTCAATAATTCCCTTGAATGTGCCACTGTCAGTTGTAACCAACAGGCTGGGTTTTTCCAAAGACCCTTCAGTAAAAGAATCCATTTTCTGATCATGGATTCGAGTATGATAACTTGCTTCAAGGTCAGTAAATCGGAATTCAAGAGTCCTATCAAATCCTGAGAACTTTGTTTTGGTTTCGGGAACATCGAACTTCTGACGTACATCATTTAATAATTTCAGAATTTCATCTTTGGATGGCATTGGATGACCTCCATTGGTAGGTTATGCAATACTGATGTATGCTAAAAACACAACTCTAGGTAATAAAATCCATTTGTGTAGGCTTTGTACTAGCGAGTGCCAGAGGCACATGTGTGCTCATATCGTTCGAGTGCCGTCTTTTCTTGTGTTATGTATGTCCCGAGACGCTTCATAAGGAGATCAAAATTGACTTGATGGGCATCAAACTCTGGACCATCTACACAGGCAAACTTTGTTTCTCCTGCCACTTCTACCCGGCATGCGCCACACATTCCTGTACCATCCACCATGATGGGATTTAGACTGCACTCAGTCTTCACTCCGAAGGGCTTAGTGGTTGCAGCAACAAATTTCATCATAATTGGTGGTCCAACTGTGAAGACGTAGTCTATTTGCCGACCTTCGTCAAGTATTTCCTTTAATTTGTTTGTGACCAAGCCCTTAATGCCTTTGGAGCCATCATCAGTTGTAATGTATATTTCATCACTGATTTTACTAAGTTCAAGCTCACAGACGAGTAAATTTTCTGACCTAGCTCCGAGGATTGTGATTATGTAGTTGCCCGCTTCCTTGAGCTGTCGTGTCCTTGGAAGAGAAGGAGCTGCCCCACAACCACCAGCAACAACTACAACAGTTCCATATTTTTCAACAGAGGGGGCAGTACCAAGGGGGCCAATAATATCATTAATGCCGTCACCGGGTTTTAGTTTGGCAAGTTCCTTGGTGGATTTTCCGACAGTCTGAAAGACAATTGTAATTGTTCCCTTGGCCACATCCCAATCCTTGAAGGTGAGAGGAATGCGTTCGCCATGATTGTGAAGGCGATAAATAAGGAATTGTCCAGGACGCACTTTTGCAGCTATTTCAGGTGCCTGAATCACAAATTCATATATGTCACTTGAGATTTGCTTGGTGGAGATTATTTTGAACATGATAGGTCCCTTGACAATATGCCATCTAGTATTATTCAATCCGCGACAGGAATGACGAATGTAAAAGGATTTTCAATGTTTAATTTCATCTGTTCAATAATGGTACTCGTTACAGTTTCAAGATACAAACTCGCGAACTATAACCTCAATACCCAAAATCCACTTATGATGTAATCCAAGATTATGATATCCAGCCTCCGTCTAGTTAAATATGTATTTGACCTAAGAAGGAGGGGGAAGTAACCTCAAGAGTTACATTATGCTAGGAGGATGACGTAATCGGGGATAGAAGGATAATAGGCTAATTAGAACCCCAAAGAGGTACAAGACGAGAGCAATGATTGTGACATAAATTCGCATTGGATCAATTGGAGCATAGAAATTCTCAACTGCATAAAATGATGTACCAATAGTGAGGACAAATATTCCTATCGCCAACAATTTTGCTGAACGCTTTTTACTTTGGTCCTCAAGCTGCTTAGAAGCCGAATATAAAATAATGACAGAAGCGATAGAGAGAGCACTGGGCACTATGAAAAGTGCAGCGCTTCCAGCCAATCCTGTAACAATTACTGTTAATTTAATTGGATCTGGCGTAGGAAGAATAAACTGGTCATAAATTGAAACAAATGACAGTATTATTCCAGTAATTAGATGAATGAAAAGCACCCACCACGTAAAGGCTCTATGGATGCCGTATCGTACATATAATCCGGTTAGGAGGAAACAGAGGGTAGAAAAGATACCTGTTATGACGCTAATGCTGCGGCATAATACTATCACAAAATAAGACACCCATAAAATATCTTTCAAGGTATCGAATATCCATGAAATGCCCATAAGGAAGAAGCTTAGGGCGAAGAGACGATTCAGTGAATAGTTTGGAGCCTTGTAAAGAGCAAGAAAACCAACTGTAAAGAAAGCAATCGTAACTACAGGCTTTATCCAAAGCAAGGAGGCAAGTGCACACAAGGTTTTTTCACCATCTTCTCAGGAATTCCAAATTGCTATAATAGGCGTTCAAGGCGATCCTGTGGACGAAGAACCAAGTCACCAAGAATATCATCAATTGTATTAGCAAATTTGTTGTATTCCTCTTGCTTGGTTGTTGAGCGGATTTTTGGGAATTCTAGCAAGAAAGCAGAATGAACTCGATTTAATGCCTCCCGTAGAGGTTTCTCAGGTGCGCCACAATCACAAATTGCATAGATATAGATTGGTGCTTCATCTCCGTCTACAAGGATACGTCCAGTTAGGATGAGGAACTTACGATCCTTCATTATGAAAGTTTCAACATCGTCGGCGAAGACTGTATGAGCAAAGCTCTCAATAGAAGCAACTAGACTATTCCATTGTATTGGCTCGGAGGATGGATACAACTCATCTGCGTGATACTGTTTTCGGACTAGCGATTTCCCCATAGCTATTAGTCCAACTTCTCGAACAACCACATCCATACCCCGTTAAGATAGCAGTTCTATCCTAATGAACGCCATAGTAAAGCTAGATTTTACAATTCTAATTATGTAAAGTGGTTTATAATTCTTCAGCTAAGTGATACAAGAAGTAGATGTTCTAAGAAATCTTTGGATAAGAATTCAATTTAGATGCAGAAATAACTGTGGAAGGTAAATGGCGGGCCCGCGGGGATTTGAACCCCGGATTTTCGGCTTAGAGGGCCGATGCCTTATCCAGCTTTGCTCTAGAAGGTGAAAACCCACTAGTTTGGCCACGAGCCCAGACATTGTATTGATAAAAGTATATTGAGGTTTTCTATATTGTGGTCTATGTTTGAGGTTGGAACTGGATAGATTTTTATCTTTTGAAACAGAAGTTTCAACTGCGTTGGTGGTTTTGTGAACTCGGAGACGGATGTAACTTCTATTAGTAGCTCAGGAAATATCACAGAACTACAATTAAAGGAAACAAAAACAGTCAAACAGCTCCTAAAGGAACTGGGTCTCCTGCACAGACATTTTGTAGTTCTTGTTGATGGTAAGCGAGCACAGTTGGATGATGTGGTAACAGAAGGGCAAAGAGTTCTAGTATTACCGATTATTGCTGGCGGATAAAAAATTCCACCCATATGCCTTCTTTTCTAGCATCTATAATTCCTAACATTGAATTCGAAACATGAATAGTGTCAACAACAATCACTTTGATGGTACAAAATATGAACAGTGGCGTGGATTACTGACATCGGAAAATCTTTAAAGCGTCAGAAACATTCGAGTTCAATTCCTTATCATACTTAGCTAATACTGGTGTAAAACGAATGCGACGATTTACAACTTTGGTTTCAGTGCTGCTACTCATAACTATGTTCACAGCTAGTCCATTTCTTTCTAGCAGCATGGCAATATCAGAATTGGGAAGCCATGGAATTAGTCAAGAAACAACTACCCTTTCAAATCTTTCATCATTATCGTTAAAAGAAAATACTCCGACAACACCTAATGGTTTACCAGATTGGATAGATATCACATTTCAGACACACTACTTCTATAACGATTCTGCAACAGTGCAATGGCACGGTCGAACAAGGTGGAGTGTGGCATCACCATATAACCCACTCTATAATTGGACGACTGATGGCACTATTGAAGGTGGCGTGTGGAATGGCAACCCAGGAAACGCGACGATAACTGTTACTGCCAAGAATAATGAAACCCAAAGTGAGGTAGTTGCTGACTTTCTTAACTACACAATGGAGAACTATGTTAGATTCACCAGTTGGCCATCATTAAGCATATTTAATTTCACTGAGTATGAGAACACTACAAGCTGGGTATTTGTGGATAGCATAGCTTCACCAACTGAGTTCCTTAATACTACCTTCCATCTTGTCCAAAACGGAACAGAATTTCTGGCAAATGGTTTCAATGCCACTGGCATAGCAGAGTCGGTAACAGAGTGGCGAGTGTTCATGCAGTGGAACGAAACCGACTCGGTACTTGACTTTTCATACAAGATCCGCAATGCCACCACACTTGAAAGTAACACATACATTTTCAGTTTGGGGCGAGCATTAGGACGCACTACACCACTCAAATTTACTGGGATAGGCAACATCATTGTGAGAGGTCCCTATGACCGAATGATTATCAACGCAACACCAACTGATTTCTATTCAGGTATCAATTTCCCATACTTCCCAATTGGCCAAGAAACGTTCAGCCTATCTGAAATTATTGAATATAATTTCGACATGATCGTATGGTTTTGCCAACCAATTTCAGGAATAAACCTTGAAAGGCAACTAAGCACCACGAGCCTAGCTCGAGGACAGATTATCACAGTTACTGTGACAGCAACAAATACTGGTAATCTCACCCTCTCAAACCTCTATATCAACGACCTTGACGGTATTCTTTCAGGATTCTTTACTCTGGTATCAGGAAACGCATCGATGTTCAAACCTATATTAGAAGCAGGGTCAAATGTAACAATGGAATATTCGATGATGGCAATACAATCAGGCAGCATTGACCTGGCAGCCGCCATTGTCACAGCAATTGATATCCTCCAAAATGAATTCACAGAATTCACAGGAACAGCCCTCATTAATATCAGTGCAGGGCTTTTACCCAGTGAAATTCAACTTTCTTTGATTTCAATAGGAGCAGTTATTGCTTTTATCATCTGTTTAATTCTCTACCGTTTCCGCCGACGAATCTTCTAATCAAAAATCATAGGTTATCTACAAGAATTCTAGCAGAGTCCCCTATTGGCAAAGCCCTTAAAGCGAGTAACTACTAATTTCCGCAGGGGACGTTCAATAATGAGTCAAAAGGAACCTGCCGGATATCTGGGTGCAGCACTCAAAACACTGCAATCTGCAAAAGTAAAAGTCGGCGACAGGGTCCGAATTACAACGATTCAAGTCACCTTTGAAGGCATCATCATCCCACGAGCAGATATAGGAGCAGATGACCAGCACATCATTTTGAAGCTTGATAGCGGATATAACATTGGCATTCATGTCAAGCATATTAAAAAAATTGAACAGCTAGCTAGTGGGGCAGCTGTAAAACCTGAGATGCCACCAGTAGCTAGAAAAACGAAGAAAGGACGACCATGGGTTGCTATCCTAAGCACTGGCGGAACCATTGCAAGCCGTGTAGATTATCGCACGGGTGCAGTTAATCCAGCATTAAGTGCAGAAGATCTTTACACAGTAGTGCCTGAGCTAGGTGACCTGGCGAATATTCGAGCTGAAGTTCTTTTCAGTCTTTTTAGCGAGGACCTGCAGCCTAATCATTGGACAAAAATTGCAAAACAAGCAGCAAAACACTTAGAGGAAAATGCTGGTGTTGTTATTGCACATGGTACAGATACCATGGGCTTTACAGCTGCAGCTTTGAGCTTTGCAATACAGAATCTTCCTCGCCCTGTAGTTCTAACGGGTTCCCAACGCTCTTCAGATCGCCCCTCCTCAGATGCTGCCCTTAACCTAGCAGGAGCGGTCATTGCAGCAACTCAGGGACCCTTTGCAGAAGTCGTCTTGGCAATGCATAGGAGCTCAGATGATACAAGTATTGCCCTATATCAAGGCACCAAGGTCCGCAAATGCCATACAAGCCGACGCGATGCCTTCCAGACAGTCAATGCAGATATACTTGGAGAGGTGAGAGATGGAAAAGTCGAAATGCTTGTGGAATCCACTTCATATCAACATCGGGATGATAGTCGCCAACTTCGTCTCCAACCAAAATTTGATTCAAAGGTTGCATTGGTAAAAACTACTCCCGGAATTACTGGCGACATCATTGATGCGCTCATCGATAAGGAATATCATGGAATTGTTCTTGAGGGCACAGGTTTGGGTCATGCACCCCAAACACTCTTCGAAGCGATAGAGAGGGCACAAGAAGAGAGGATACCAATTATGATGACTTCTCAATGCATTTGGGGACGCGTGCAGATGCGAGTCTACCGGCGAGGAGTTGAACTAGTTCAGCGAGGAGTCATACCACTAGAGGATATGTTGCCCGAAACTGCTTATGTGAAGCTGATGTGGGTACTTGCACAAACACAAGACCTCGCTGAAATTAAGGAGAGAATGCTGGAGAATATTGCAGGAGAAATAACTGAAATCACAAAAAGAAGCCAATATCAAGTGATGGAATAAGAATGAGCCAGATTGACTATGAGAAAATTGGAGTCCTTGTCGGCATAGAAATCCACCAACAGCTAAACACACGTACCAAACTATTCTGCAACTGCCCAACACAAACCCGAGAGGATGCCCCTGAATTCACATTCCTACGTCAGCTACGTCCAACCCAAAGTGAATTGGGAGAAGTGGATCCAGCTGCACTCTTCGAGTTTATGAAAGGTCGATTCCAGGTTTACGAGAATTATGATGATACAGTGTGTCTTGTAGAACAGGATGAGGAGCCCCCGCATGCCCTTAATTCTGAAGCTGTCGATATCACCTTAGAGGTTGCACTTCTTCTTGGTTCACAGCCTGTGGACGAAATTCAGGTGATGCGAAAAATTGTCATCGATGGCTCTAACACAACAGGCTTTCAGCGCACATCTGTCATTGCCTTCGGAGGCGAAATCCAAGTAAATGGAAAAATTGTACCTATCCAAACTATTTGCCTTGAGGAAGATGCTGCAAGGAAAATCAGAGAAGAACGCAACCAACTTATTTGGCGATTAGATCGATTGGGCATTCCACTAATAGAGATAGCCACCGCACCTGCAATGAAAACCCCAGAAGAAGCTCAAGGTGTAGCATTTCGCATTGGTCAATTATTACGTATGACAGGGAAGGTAAAGAGAGGATTAGGAACAATCCGACAGGACATCAACGTCTCCATTAAAGGAGGCGCAATCATCGAGATTAAGGGAGTACAGAAGCTTAACCTAATTGGACAAGTTGTCAAGTATGAAGTACAAAGACAACAAGCACTTCTTACTATACGTGATGAGCTTCATAGAAAGGGTGTTCGTGCTACCCAGATTCAAAATAAATTTCATAATGTCACGACACTCTTTCAGAAAAGCACTAGCAAACTAATTCAAGGTGCAATTAATCGTGGTGATGGCGTTTTTGGGCTGGTGCTGCCTGGGTTCGCAGGTTTTGTGGGTCGTGAAATACAACCCGAACGACGACTGGGAAGTGAGTTTTCTGATTATGCCCAGTTTTGGGGCGGCGTTAAGGGCATTTTCCACACCGATGAATTACCAAAATATGGGATTACTGCTGATGATGTGATACAACTGCGAACACATTTGAAAGTCAAGGAAGAGGATGCAATTGTACTAGTGGCAGCAAACGAAGAGCAGGCAAAAGAAGCATTACAAGCAGTTGCTAACCGTGCCCGTGAGACATTGAAGAGTGTACCAGAGGAAACTCGTGGACCACAGGCGGATGGCACGACTAAGTATGCAAGACCAAGACCAGGAGCCGCCCGAATGTACCCTGAAACAGATGTCTCATCAGTAAAAGTGTCAGCAGAGCGACTAAAGAGTATACGACAACAATTACCCGAATTACCAGAACAGAAATTACAGAAATTCAAGGAAGTTTTCAAACTAAGTGATGAACTAGCAAAGATTATGATTGGTTCAATTCGAATTGACCTTTTCGAGCAAATTGCGTCCAAGCATCCTGAAATAGCTGTGATTGCTGCTTCAACATTGGAATCCTCTTGGCGAAATCTGGACAGAGAGGGAGTTCAAGTTGATGATATACCAGAGGACCAGATACTGGTTCTCTTTGATAAGCTAGTTGAAGGACAGTTTGCTAAAGAAGCAATTCCTGAACTCCTAACCCACCTGGCAGGACATCTAGGTAGTACAATTGATGACGCTATTACTGAACTCGGCTTGAGTCGATTGTCTCGCAACGAACTAGCTGCAATCATCAAAGATGTGATCAATACTAATCTGGCAATTGTCGAAGAGAGACAGGAACGAGCAATTGGACCCATCATGGGGCTAGTAATGGAAAAGGTACGTGGCCGAGCAGACGGCAAACTTGTTAGTGAACTGATTCAAGCAGCAATTCAAGCACATCTGCAAAAATAATCTGTTTTTTATGATTCTAGCTAGAAGCAGTTTGAAAAGGATTAACAAGACTAATCTGCAAATGAATAGCAAATCTAGTCCAATTAAATAAGGTATGGAATTTCGCTGAGAGGATGACGGGTTTGCTGAGTTGTATCTCGATTCCGCAGTGTCACAGTGTCATCCTCTAATGTTCCAGGATCTATAGTAACAGCGTAAGAAATACCGATTTCATCTGCTCGAGCGTAGCGGCGACCAATACGACCATTAGCATCGTATAGTACTGCTTTGCCACTGTCTTTACATGCTTTGAAGAGACGAAATGCAATACTTTCCAGTTCTGGTTGATTCAACAGAGGTAAAATGACAGCGTTGTACGGTGCAATCTCGGGTGGGAATTGAAACCAAGTCCAACCACGTGTATCATCTTTAGAACGATAGCAATTCTCGAGAATACAATAGAGAATTCGTTCAATACCAAATGAAGGTTCGATTACGTGGGGAACAACTTTTGCGCCGTCGACTTCAATACTGAGGTCCTTTTGACTACTCTTAATATGGGCGTTAAGATCGTGATCGCGACGATAGGCATTACCTATGACCTCCTTCCACCCAAAGCTAAAATGAACCTCAAGGTCATAATTGCCTCCACTATAATGAGGTGTCTCTTCGGGTCGCATATGGCGGAAACGAATCACATCATCGGGGATACCTAGCTGTCTAAAGAAGGTTGATTCATCACCCAAAACGCATGCCATCCATTGATTAGGCACCAACTTCTTTTCAAAGGCTTCTGCGACACTAACTCTCTTTGATGGATAATCTGTACTCCCCTTTTCTGCGGCTTTTTCTTGGTCTTCCCGAGTGACTATACTCAGTTGAGTATTTGCTAAATCTTCAAAGAAAGGACATTCATTTAGATTAGTTGGATTAATGAAGTACTCAATCTCCATCTGATTGAATTCACGAACTCGTACAATGCTCTGGCGAGGAGATATCTCGTTACGGTAAGAATGCCCTATTTGAGCTATACCAAAGGGTAACTTGGCTCGCATAGCGGTCTGAACACGATTAAAGCCCAAGAAGATATTCTGAGCTGTTTCAGGACGTAGAAATGCCTGGCGTCGCTCACCACCCACATTAGTTCCAAACATCAATCCAAAATTTTTAACATCCTTAAATGGTTCACCACAGACAGGGCATTTAATTTTCTTTTCTTGGATTATTGTAGATAGTTCTTTGAGGGATTTGCCCTCTGCCGGGATTTTAAGACGCTCCTCAATCAGCGTATCAATGCGAACCACATGTCCTTTTGAGCATTCAGCAGATGGGTCAGTGAAGTGGTCCAAGTGACCGGAGGCTTTGAATACCTCTACAGGCAGCAATGTTGTTCCACTCATTTCGAAAACTAGATCTCTATTTTCGATGAAATGCTGTCGCCACATATTGACGAGGTTATTAATTATCCGAGTACCTATTGGACCAAAATCATAGAAGCCTGCTAACCCACCATAAATTTCAGCTGCAGGAAAAATTATCCCACGCCTAAGAGAAATCGCTACTAGGTCATCAAGCAAGGATTTGGGCATTTTAATCCATCACCTGTCTGTTAAAATTTCACCCTTAATATTGGCTGTTGAACCACACACCAGCTTTATGCCTTTCTCCAAAGAGCCTTGATAAATGATGCTAGAAGGCTGTTTTGCGATTCACGAAAGATTTTAAGCGTAAGTTGTGACTGGTAGAATACCGTTAAAAACAATTATCACGAATTATACTTCAATATTGGGAAGGTGAAAAATTCCAAATGTCACAAGATGAATTTGGTCAAATGTACTGGAATGGTGTACGTGACGCTTTACGTATGGTGGAAACCTTCATCTTCTGGAAGGAGAAGAATACCACCGAAAAACGTTCACTAAAAGACTTTGTCGATGAGGCCCTGGAGGCAGTAAGACAGAAATGTGCACCCTGCCTAAAGGAAATCCTCGGCATCGCTTTTGAAGAAGAGGGAGGAATAGAATCCATCATCTCTCCACCCACCGAGACTACTCCAGAACCCGCTCCAGAGTCTGAAGAAGAACCCACCCCAGAACCTATCCCAGAGCCAATCTCAGAGCCTGAACCAGAAACCATTGAACCACCTGAACCAGAAATTTTCCTAGCCCCTGAAGAAGAAACAGAGGAAGAGGAAACCTTCGAAGAAGAAGCCCTAGAAGAAGAGGCAGAGGAAGAAGAGATAGAAGAGGAAGCAGCAGAAGAAGAGGAAACCTTCGAAGAAGAGGAGGAAGGCGAAGAGATAGAAGCAGCAGAAGAGGAAGAAACCTTCGAAGAAGAAGCCCTAGAAGAAGAGGCAGAGGAAGAAGAGATAGAAGAGGAAGCAGCAGAAGAAGAAGCTGAAGAAGAAGAGGAAACAGCTGAAGAAGAAACAGAGGAAGAAGAAGAGGAAGGCGAAGAAAAACCAAAACGGCGAACCTTCTTCTTTTAGATGAAATCAAAGAACGGGCTCGAGAAGAAAATGGGCTCTAACTTAACAGGTCACAATTGATTTTGGACAACCTAAGAATCTATCTCCTACTACAATTCAAGTAGTGAATAAAAAACTCATTAGTAACTCGCCCAGCTAGCAATAGACTCTAAAAAGCAATTCAGAAAAGGCAACTAGCTTTATTTTAATGCCTCAATCTCCATCTTCAACTCTTCCTTCGACCAAAGACCAACATGAATCTTAACCTGTTTCCCACCCTTAAAGAGAACAAGAGTTGGAATAGCCCTTACGTTAAACTCATCACAAGCCTTGGGACAACTATCAGCATCCATCTTAACAATAGACATACCACTAGCCCCATCCTCCTTCGACAATTCCTCTAGAATGGCAGCCTGGGTTTTACAAGGACCACACCAGACTGTGTATATATCTAGTATTACTATGTCGTGTTTTTTGATGTATTCAGCTAATTCTTCGTCTTTTAGTGTTTGTACCATTTTTTTACCCTCACTTGTATTGTCTTCTTTTTTTAGTTGAAAAGCGTTTCTCACAGGTTGAAAAATATGATAGGGAACAAACATTCCAACTAAGCACTCTTGCCATAGAACTCATTACCAAAAGAGCCATCCACCAACTAGATTTAGAGTGCAGCGAGTCGGTTCTAATTAAGTGGTGTATGCTACTGTTACAAAATGAAATTAGTCTGTTTGAGAAGTTATTAGGACGCGGAGCTAGTAGATTTTTCTAAGAAATCCCAGAAATCCTCTGCCATTTTTATTCCTTTAGACTCCAGCATCATCCGTACTCCATTCTTCACAAGCTCAATGACGGAATCAGATGGATTGAGTTGATATGCCTGCTTTACACAATGCAGAGCTTCCTCAATTTTACCTTGAAAAGTCAGCACCAAGGCATAGTTAGACCACGCTTCTGAGTAGTATGGATAATATTCCGTCAACACCCGAAGCATTCTTGCTGCTTCATCTAGTTTCCCAAGTCGAATGAGAGACTGTCCCTTTCCGAGTTTGGCATCAAACCCGCGTCGAATTATACTTCCAAAAAAGCTAATGGCCTGATCAAAGGCCTTAATAGCTTCCTCGTCATTCTTCCGTTTTACCCAAGCAATGCCTTCAAGAAAATGTTTTCTGTACGCAACATCTCTATTATACGCCTCAGCCATTTGTCCGAAATAATTTTCCCCACCGGGGTCATACCGACCCTTTGCCATGTTGAGACACTTTTGGACATTTTTCGATGGAGCCCCAAGTTCCACAAGAGCACAGAATAATGAATACCAAATAACATTCATTTTAACACTCTTGGCATGTTTCGATGCCTGATCTAAAGCGGTAAGGCCTTCTTCCCTTCGGTCCAACATACCTAACAATTCACCCATTCTAGTCCATACTGTGGCAAGAAACCAGTCCTCCTTCTTCTTTTTGCCATGTAGTATGGCTTGTTTATAACATTGGAGGGCTTCTTCCCATCGACCGCTGAAAAAATGGTCTCCTAATACTTCTCCCTTACCATACCAGGCCTTTGCGTTCTGTGAATCCAATTCAAGAGCCCTTTCAAAGTATGAAAGTGCAGTTTCATACCCCTCTGTTTCGGATATTTCTCCCACTCTTGCTCGAGAAAGAAAATTCTTGCCTAGCTCAATACATCTCTCTGGTGATTTGATTTCTTTGGGGTTTGGTCTACTCATGGCGACTCCTCCAAAGCTCCGCAGCAAATCAATAATTGGGCTAGAATTACTTATCTTTTACTTTTGCCAGTTCTGGTGATGTGCTATTCGAGAATAGTGGTTAAAAATTGCAGCATAAATCACCTTGCGGCATAATCTAGATTTTTAGGTTGAGATACTGATTTTTGCAAGTTTCTTTTTCAATAGGACAGGTTTGGCTTGTTGAATTTGTAGTTTGGCGCAGTTGTGGTATTGCATGAATTGTTGAATTTCTTTTTTAACTGCGTCGAGAGCTTGTTCTCTTTCCTTTTTTGCCAATGTTATTTCGAGGTTTCGCAGGATTAAGGTGTTCGTTTTTCTATCTACTTTTGGATCGAGGCGTCCAATTATTTGATTATTCCACAGTATTGGCATTGTGTAATAGCCAAATTCTCTCTTCCCTGGAGGAACGTAGGCTTCCAGTTTTACGTCAGCCCCAAAGAGACGTTGAACGCGTTTGCGGTTCCAGAGGATATTATCGAATGGGTTTAGAAGGAATGCTTTGTCTTTTAGTATAGGATTTTGTTCACCTTTTTCTATTTGAGAGAGTGAGTTGGGTAGGAGGTAGTACTTTTCACCTGTATCTTTTTCCTCAATTTCAATGGCTTTATCTTCTTGGATTAGAATTTTCATTTTTTCAGCTATTGTTTGTTTTTTTGTTCCTTTTGTTTCAAGGCAGAAGGTGTGATACCAGAAATATTCCAAAAGATCATCGAGGGTTCCAGCTACGAGGGCGCCAAGTGCTCTTTGCAGAAAGAACCGCCAGACTTGATCAGTGTCTATTGTTTTATTCAAATACTTGCTGGGAATCACTCGTTCCGTAATATCATAGATACGCTGGAAGTTAACTCGTTCCGCAACTGCCAAGCGACCAGATGTCCAAAGCAACTCTAAGGCTATTTTTGCAGGCTTCCAGTTCCACCACCCACTACCCTTGTGTCCAGGTTGCTGGAAATCACGACTAGCTAATGGACCTTCATCGCTGATTCGCTGATAAACGGTTTCAATTAGTTTCGCATATTTTTTTGATATTTCGCGTCGCCATTCAGAACCATGGGTTTGGAATCGTTCCATGCTGGGGCGATAGTAAGGATATTCTTCAACAGGAATGAAACAGGCACCGTGGGCATAGTATTCGAACAATTGTCGATTGCGAAGGGCAGACCAAAGCATATCTGCTTCATATTTATGGACTCTGTGCCGCAATGTAAGATGATGGCTTCGGGCAACAACTGCTATGGTATCTATTTGAACTGCGGCAATCTGCCTTATTGCGTCTTGCACTGATTGCCAAGGTGGTTCCTCACGTAATCCTTGATGCCCTAGAAATACAGTACATATATTCTCAGTTGTCAACCTTGCCATTCAAATTCCTCGCCTTTTTAGCTCGCTTCCTTTTCCATTCAATAGATGCGTTTATCAAATTAATCTTCAGTTGCAATAAGCTGGACAATATTGTAGACTTGATGAGTAGGTTTTTCATCAGTCATTTGTTATCCTTAAAGGCATTTAGAATCAGGTTGATATTTAGTGAGGATTTCCCCGAAGACACGATAGAAGTATAGACCCGCCTCGCTAAGGCCCTTTTTCCCAGTTTTAGTTAATTGGTACACGATTTGTTTTCCATCTTTTGTACCAAAGATTAGTTTCCGACTAGCTAAATCCTTCAGTGCAGGATAAATTGTCCCAGGGGTAGGTTTTGTGCCGCGTCGTTGAGCAATTTTTTCTGCAAGTTCCTGTCCATTCAAGGGTCTTTTGCTCAGCTCCCAAAGAATTTGGAAAGAGAGTAACCCTCGCATGTCACAGCAATTTGGTGGGCAGCATTCTTCAGTTCTGTTTTTAGTCATCACGATTAAATATTGGTCACCCAATACATTTAAATGTGATTGTCATCTACTATGCAATAAAATATTGGTCACCCAATACATAGGTGAGAGAATTGGATAAGACCAAAAAAATTAGTGAAATGTCGTCAAGCGAAATCAAAGAAGAAGTGGCGAAGGCGTACACAAAAGTAGCACAACGAACTACATCCTGTTGCGGAACTTCAAAGTCAAATGGCTGCACTTCAGATGTCGAACAGAAAGAGAGTCTTGCTAAGGCACTAGGCTATCCCGTAGAGGAACTTCCCGATTCAGTAACAGAGTCGTTTGCCGGCTGCGGAAATCCTGTTGCGTTGGCGGACCTCCATGAAGGAGAAATAGTCTTAGATCTGGGAAGTGGCGCCGGACTAGACGCATTTATGGCTGCTAAAAGAGTCGGCGAAAGAGGTCGTGTAATCGGAGTTGACATGACTACAGAAATGATCCTCAAAGCCCAATCCAACGCTACTAAGCTAGGTATAAAAAACGTCGAATTCAGACAAGGCGATATAGAAGATTTGCCTGTTGAAGATAATTCAGTCGATGTTATCATTAGCAACTGCGTGATTAACTTAGCCCCAGACAAACAAAAAGTCTTTCAAGAAGGCTATCGAGTCCTTCATCCAAACGGACGAATGCTAATCTCAGATATTGTCCTAGAGGCCCCTCTCCCAAAGGAAGTTCGTGACCAAATCCCCGCATATACAGGATGTTTGGGTGGTGCAATTCTTAAGAAAGATTACCTGAAACTAATTCGTGATGCGGGATTTGAAGATGTGCAAATTGTCCAAGAGGTACAATTTGGTATGGCAACAAGTGCAAAAATTAAAGCAACAAAGTCAAAAAGAAAATAATTCTAATTCGAAAAAATAAGCCGAGGAAGATTCTCAGTCCAGTGTAGATACATCTAGGCATTCCTTAGGACGGTGAGAATATCACCGCCTTTACTTATTTGGAGTAATTGTTCTACGAATCCATCTAGCAGTTGCACTAGTCCAAGCCCTTGCTGTGCAGATGTTGGAAAGACTTGTGCCGGGACAGAAAGAAGGCTTTGAATTTCCTGTGGGGACATGGCGCCAGGAGCATCTTGTTTGTTAGCAGCAACAACAAGGGGAGGAATATTGGCACCGAAGGTTTCATGGAGATACTGTTCGCCTTCAATAATGGATTGGGGATCAGTACTATCAATTACCAAGACAACACCATCAGAACCAGAGGCGAGAGCCTTCCTGACTAGATGGAATTGCTGTAAGCCAGGACTTCCAAAAAGATGGACAACCGAGTCCTTTGTCTTAATTATTCCAAAATCTAGACCGACAGTTCTGCCATTGACTTCAGTCGTTATGGCATTTTTAGCAACATTTCGGATAATGGTTGTTTTGCCTGACCCTTTCGGTCCAATAACCAAGATTTTCAGGTGATGCAAATGCAAGCCTCCGAAAGATTATGATTTGGGAGTGTCAACTGACTGATTTCATCCGAGTTCCAATGATTGGTTTTTGAGGGATGGAAAGGCACAGAATTAGAGATTTTGGAGGAGGGGAGAGGGGAATAGAGGGATTTAGGAGGGAGTTCCAAGTGCCCGGTCATCCTGTCTCAGCTAAACCCGATTAAACTGCCATATTGTCGCTTATAGTTTAAAAAGTCTTATGGCTACAGAAAATGTGTACCCGATATCGAAAAATAGGATATCTTAATCGGGCAATTACCCCATTTTTTGTCATTTGGCTTTAATCAGATTCTACGTATTCTACGGTGATGAATTCAATTATTGCGAAGCGATCTTTGCTGCGTGATGAAATTTTTAGGTCTCCGCGAAGTGCGTTGAGGTGCAAGAAGCGTTTGAGATAGACTCGTAGTTTGGTTTTTGAGATTTCATTCTTTTCTTCGCTTCGAACGTAAACTTCCTTTTCAGCACGGGACACTTTGATGTGTTTGGATAGTTTTTCGTTGAGAAAGCTGACCAGTGCGTCTCCGAGTTCGGGACCATGATTTAGGAGGTCACCTATCTCTACTACGATGAAGACTTTGTCTTTGGTCGAGGTTGGGGAGGGAGATGATGACATTATGGGATAGGCTCCTGGGTGGATGTGATGCCCTAACCACCAGCAACCCCCTTATAAAATTAATCTTCATTATTGGGGGATTGCATCCTTTGACTTTGATGCTAGTGTTTGTTATTAGGATGATTGGTTATCGGGTGTAGGCAAGGTTTGGCTTCTGCGGCGGCGACGGAGAATAAAGGGTGCTAAGGCGCCAAAGCCGAGTGTAAATCCGCAATAGAGTAATGGCACTAATAGGAAATAGATTAGGTTGAATGAGGAGAGACTGTAACCGACACCGTAACCAAGAAGGAAGCCTGTGATTGCACGGATTGAGTTACGGCTTTCTCGTATTTCCAAGGTTTGAGTGGACCAGTCTGCAACAGCAGGGAGACTCATGAGAAAGGCGAAAAAGAAGTTCAGGGGAGTGACTTCGATGTATAATATGTAGAATTGAATAGCGAAGGCAGTTATGATACCGAGGAGAAGGGCAGAGCATCGAGCACAAATATGAAGAGTGTGGCTTCCGACCCTAAAGTGCCAGCATCGATTCATAAATGGTGGTTCATGGTGACTGACAATAAGATGCAAAGAATCGAGGAGTCGACGTTTCCGGGAATGTTCCTGAGAGTTACTTGTCATTAAATGTCCACCATTTTTAGGATTTGAACCCTACCGCGTTTATAGTGCAAAAAGCCTTTCATGGATATAAGTTGAACCAACTTGCTACATTAGGCTCGATTATGATTTTAATGAAAAACGTCAATATTACTGGTTGTATTAGTTGTTGTTTCTGGTAAATCGTCTTCTTGTAATCTAGATTAGTCCAGAACAACTTGAATTGCTGGATGTTACATTTGTAAGAGAAGAACAGGGGACTGGTGGTGCAAAAGAACGACTTCAAAGTCAGGTTTAGGTTATGCGTCGATTAGATTTCGTAATATATTTACTCGGAAATATCCTTGTTGACGCAATCCCTCCAAGGGAGTCTGGAGTTTGATGGAGATATATGAGTCTTTATCCTTTCCAACAATAAGCTTGTGATAGAGTTGTCCAAAATCAACTAATGTCTCAGTATCAGCTAATTGTTCTGCTGCTTTTTCAGACATACGTATGAAAACATCTGCTTGAGTGCTCCTTATTCGAGATATTATAAATGGTTTAATGCCTTCTTTGCTAAGTAGAAGAGGCATTCCCCCCACTATAAACTGTACACGAGTAGATGAAACCTGTCCTGCTTTTTCTGCGACTGATGGATCATCAATAATTTGCTGCAAGCGCTGAATGAATGAAGCTATTGGATCTTTTGGCGTCTTTGGTGTAGATTCAACTTCTGTTACCTCAACTTCAATCTTTGGTGTTTTCTCTTTCCTTCTCCAGAACAGTGTACTCATAGTTACTATCACCAATTTTTCTTATTTGTCTTTACTAAAAGCAAATATCACCAGAATCAGAAATACTGTAACATAATAATGCGTATCTGATCCACTGCATCTTCCGCAGCATCAGCAGTATTTTCTAAGTTGTGAAGCAAGTCCCGAATTAGAACAACCATTGCTGCTGAGTGGGTCTTACCATATTCAGGAAGATAACTCAACCCCTGTAAATAAAGTTCGTCAGCTTCCTCTTCAGCTTCCTCAACCATATTAGCCATCTTGATCGCTTTATCAACATCTTGAGCTAGTTCAGCGATGGCGCCTTGTAATCCAAGTCCGCTTTTTGCAAGAAGGCTAGCGAAATTAATTATCAGTTGCTTGAATTCTTTGCTAATATCGCCAAGTGGAACCAGATTGAGAAGGCGGGAGGAGTCATGTGCCCAGTCGGCTGCCCGGTCAAGAGCCTTTGCTAATCGAACAAGTGTCTCACGATCTGCTGCTTCAAGTGTACTTTTTGTTAGGTCTAAAAGCATTCTTCGACGTAGCTTGTCTCCCTTTATCTCAAGCTCAGTAATTTCTTTGCAAATATTGCGCTGAGTTGTAGCATCACCCTTCAGAGCAGAATCAATTGCTCTCTGAAGTTTTTCTAAAATTGTAAAGACGGTGGAAGAATGTTCTTGAGCAGATTGAAGTGCCTTCTCTTCAGCGTGGAAGCCAAGAAAAATATCAGTAGGAGGATTTTCACTCATTAGGGACATCTCAGAATTTTCAACAACTTACCGCAGAACAACAACTATTCTGTGATAGATAGATTATATCAAAAGCTGTAATGAGAATATAAGAGTTAGCTTTCTATAAGCAAAAGATAGCTCTTTTTAGGAATAAATACGAAAAGACTATGGTGAAATATCGTGACAAAAATCACTGAAGTAGTACACTTCATGGAACAGAAGATATCTTCTATTCTCACCGTCGATGATTTCGAACCAAATAGAAAGAAAGAACGATTCTTACGTGAAGGCGGATTCTTTTTGCGGGTTGCAGATGGCGAAGGTAATTCCCAAACTATACGGCTTAGCGATACTGAAATGACAAATCTAATAGCTGATATCAATGTTGCACTTGAAGATCATCGCAGAGAGAAATTACGTCTATACGCTGAGATTGATAAACGAGAACGTGCACCAGGAAAATAGTAAATTCTTCGGTGACTTATCTAGCCTTGGTGGCATGTTCTGCCATTTCGAGCAATACTTTCTCAGGATTCTTCGCTTTTGTGACACCGGATGCTAAAAGGACACCATGAGTTCCAAGTTTTAGTGCAGCTTCGACATCAGTCCCCGTTGAAATTCCTGCACCACACAAAGGTATCACTTTAGCATTTATTTTGTGTATGGTTTCTACAGTTGAAGTAACAACTTCTGGTTGGGTTTGGCTTACAGAGATACCAGTACCAATTAATTCTGGAGGCTCAACAGCGATGAAGTCAGGTCCGATGGCAGCTGCAGCACCGCTTACAACCCTGTTATTGCTACAAACAACTGTCTTCAATCCAGCTTCTTTTGCCCGAAGAATCGATTCCTCTAAGACCGCAAGAAGAAGTTGATGCTCACTATGATTAAGTAGAGTACCAATGGCCCCAGCTTCAATAACTGCTTCAACAAGAACAGCACTTGTTCCGCGCCCAGGTTTAACTGGATCTATATGTTGGGCAAAAATCGGAAGCTCCACTGCAGAAGCTACACGATGTAAGTCTGACAACTGAGGAGCCAAGCCGATACAGACTCCCGTTTTTTTCATTACTTTTTCAGCCATTTTAGCAAGACTGACAGCGCGTTCTCCCATACTTTCAACATAGGTTTTCATATTG
Source organism: archaeon (assembly GCA_016550415.1). The sequence continues at coordinate 23,021 of JABXGU010000686.1, forward strand.
ACAAGAATTAATGGAGTTGAGAGTTTCAAAGTGGATTCCTCATTTGCATTTATTTAATGGTTCATCAGCATTTTGTAAGTTATCTAACTTAACTTTTTTTAAATCTTAAAATCTAGCTATGGAAAATGATTAGGAAAAACACTATTCGTAAGTCTTAATATAGACCAAGCCAACTAAGTGCTGTTTGTATGCATTGAGAGAAGGGAGTTCCCATATGAACATACAAATTGACTGGGAACATCTAGTTTACAACATCTTTAATCCAGTTTTTGTAGTACATGGAAAGCGGCTCACTTATACTAACTTGGCATTTCAACGGTTTTTTGGTAAAGAATTGTTTCAAATGCCACTATCAAAAATCCGATTAGCTAATCTTTTCCCTGGAAAAGGAGGGCGCCAACTTCGTCAATCTATTCAGCTTGTTCAAGAGACCGGCGAGGAGGAAACGATTACAGTTGAGCTCATGATTGGATCGACTCCTCATTTTGTCAAGGTAACCCTCTCACCCCTTAGTTCCAAGGAGAAGAATCATCTCCAAGTTTTAGGTCTTCTAAAGGATGAAACTGAATGGAAACATGTTGAAGCAGAACTTGCAGATTCAGAAGCAAGATACCGAAATCTACTCGACCAGTCACTTCAGGGCATCATAGTCTTCCAAAAAGGCCGCATTGTCTATTCCAACAAAATTATTTCAAATCTTACAAGGTCACCATCAGAAGTCCTTTTAGAATGGGATGAAATGGAATGGACGAAATATGTTCACCCTGATGATCGGGATATGGTTGTAAAACGCTTCCAAGCTAGACTAAAGGGAGAAAAAATTCCTCAACGCTATGAATGCCGTCTCGTTTATCCAAATGGCAAGATTAGATGGATTGAGTTAATGGCGAATCGTATTTTATGGGAGCGGCAGCCAGCAAACCAAGTCGCCATAATTGATATCACTGAAAGAAAACATGTAGAAGCTGCCCTGAAAGATTCAGAAGAACGTTATCGCACTCTAATAGAGAGTTTGAATGAAGCCGTGCTTGTCACCGATAGGGATTCAAACATAACGTATGCTAACCCGCGAGCCCTCGAATTGCTGGGCTATACAAGTGATGAGCTTATAGGAAAAGGTTGGCGTATTCTCGTACCGACAGATCTTCAACCCCGAGTAGAAATTGAATTAGAAAATCGGAAAAAAGGAATTGGAAATGTCTATGAGACAGATATCCTCCATTCTAAAGGCCATAGGATTCCAATCATAGTATCTGCACAGCCTCTTTTTGTGGAAGGAGAATTTCATGGCGAAGTCGTCGCTTATACAGATATATCCGCGATAAAAGAGCTGGAGAGGCAATTACGTTCTGAAAAGCAAGAAGCTGAGTTTTACACTGCTTTAGTAACACATGATTTGAATAACGCCCATCAAGCTATAATGTCTTATCTTGAACTCCTCAAAATGGAATCAGCCCCATTCCCTCAGAGAGATGAGATGTTCAATAATGCCATAGCAAATGTTAAGCGAGCTGTGAATCTATCTCAACAAGTTCGCAATCTTTTCAAAATTCGAGCTACTACTCCACAATTACGAAAAATTAACCTATTAAAAGTACTTCAACATGTTGCTGAGGAAACACCAAAACAACATCCTGATCGAGTAGTATCCATCAAATTGAATCTGCCAAAAGGCAGAGTACTAGCTTGGTGTGCATTACTTGTGGAGGAGATTTTTCACAACCTAGTTGAGAATGCTATCCAGTATACACCTACTCACGAGGTTGAAGTCGAACTTCGTATCCCTCCTAAGCCAGTGATTATAGAAAAAATACCCTATTGGCATATTCAGGTAATTGATTATGGCACTGGTATTTCTGATGATATGAAGGAGGTTTTGCTCAAGCCCTTTGAACCCGGTGAAGCATTTTTCAAGAGGGGAAGGCTGGGTCTTGTTATTGTTCGCGCATTGACTGACCGATACAAGGGAAAAATCTGGTTTAGCGACCGTGTCGCCGGCACTCCTTCTCAGGGGACAATTGCTAATATTCTGTTACCCCAGAAAAAAGAAGAGAAATAGAGAAATTAGCCACAAGTAGTCTCAAATTTTCCAATCATTACTTGGGAATCTACAAGGATACCAATTAAAGTAAAAGCACTTTCTAGGCTTCTAAAGTAAACTCCCACGCACACCAAAACTCCTCAGGATGCGAATCGGGAGGACATGCGATACAACGTGTTCTAATTCGGGGGTCAATGGTGCGTGCAAACTCGGTATACTCCACAATTCCAACGGGTTTGCAGGGAAAATCTGGCAATCCCTTTCGTTTTCTTGCTACCTGCACTCGGCACTCATTCATGCGAAAGATGAACTGAGTGTCACTAACATCTTCAATAGATTGCTTGTTTAATCGGGCATACACACGATATTGTAGCGCTCGTTTTAAGCCTTCAATACCAGAATTTTCTGCTATACCAAACTCTCGCATGATACGGTTCGCTTCAATCGGTGAGAACCGCTTCCATGCACCAATATCCATCTCAATTGCGATGTCTAACCCATACTTTTCCTCAAGTGCCAAAAAGTAGCAGGAGTCCATTGCCTGCCATGCCTTTGCATAGGTATCTATTATCTTTAGAAGTTCCTTCTTAGAAAGCTTCTCAAAATCTACCAAGGAAACAACTCCAACTTCAAATTGAGAGTTCGTCCTAATTGGTCTTATGCTTATTTAGCATAAGAAATGCAATATGGATTCTAATTAAAAAGAAAAGGAGAATGTTGAGCTCTGAATTCTACACTCAGATCTCAACTTCAAGATTGAGGACCCGAACCATTTCCTTGTAGCGGTTCCTTACCGTTACTTCTGTAACTCGAGCCACTGCAGCAATTTCTCGTTGTGTTCGGCGTTCGCCTTCTTGGATTGAGGCAATGTAGAGAGTAGCTGCTGCCAGTCCTGTTGGGTCTTTACCGGCAGTGATTGCCTTGGCACGAGCTGCCTCAATAATCTCTGCAGCACGTTGCTGAACACGACCAGACAATTGTAGGGATTGAGCAAAGCGGGGAATGAAATCGGTGGGTTTAGAGACAGGAACGCGCATATCCAGTTTTCGAAGGAGAAGCCGGTAACATCGACCCAGTTCCTTGCGGTTGATGCGACTTTGATGAGCTATTTCATCAAGGGTACGGGGAACTTGTCGGAGTCGGCATCCAGCATAGACACAAGCTGCAATCATTGCTTCTATGCTACGTCCACGAATAAGATGGCGTTCCACAGTGCGACGATAAAGAATTGCAGCAGCTTCCTTTGCGGGACGGGGGATGATGAGCTGACTGCAAATTCGGTCCAGTTCACTCATGGCCCGTGCAAGGTTGCGGTCAATGCTAGAGTGAACACGTGTGCGAATCTGCCATTTTCGAAGTCGGTAAATCTGAGCACGAAGGCTTGGAGCCAACTTATGACCAGCATGATCACGGTCACGCCAGTCAATCGATGTGCTGAGACCTTTATCATGACGAGTATAATCTATAGGACTGCCTGTTCTAGCTCGTTGATCCCTTTCTTCGCTTGTAAAGGCTCGCCACTCAGGACCCGTATCAATAACATGTGCATCAAGGACAAGACCACAGTTTCCGCATATGACTTCGCCACGTGTGGGGTCCCGAATTACATTGGGATTCCCACAATCAGAACAAACTTGTGTGGACTGAGGTTGCACATGGAAATCGGGGGTGCGGGTGTTTGTTGATAATCGCGCTTCATTTGCCATTTTCAAGGCTTCCTATTTATTAATTGGAGGTGAGATGATTGGGCGTATTAGCTTCTACTAAACAATCGGTTGTCCTATGCTAGGGAAAAGCTAAAGGCTAGCTGCCAAGCAATCGACTCTGTCGACTCAATGAGTTGCGACTGAAGAGACGGGGACACGGCACATTGTGTAGAGTTGCTGCCCTGCGTATACGGCGAAACCCTTTTAAGGTTTCAACCAGCTCGCAGGTGGAACTCCTCCTATATAAATATTATTTATTTTCAATGTTGTCAGAGACTGAATAATGGTACTCAAGGTTTCTGAAAGACAGTTCCAGTAGCGATTGGATTTACTGCCTACAAAAGAAATATAAATCCATTTTGATAGGATGCTTTGCTGTATCGAGTTATTTGCGGAGGTGCCGTAGTTAATGCCGGAATTTAAGACCTTAAATTCAAATCTTGTTCTCGGATGTGGCTTTACTGCAACCTCCGGGGACGATCATTAGTCCACCCGTTTTTTTGGGAACCGACGTACCCTCCCATTAGCGCAGTGTTGGAAAAATTCTAGTTTTTCTTAGCATTAGCGGTTTTTGGCGGGGGACATAATCTGAATAAAATTCGAGGATGAAATGAATTGGTCCCGAAACCAACATATGTAAGTCAGCGAAGTTGGACTCAAAGGCAAACTGCAAAAGATGATGGAGTAAGAGGACGAGGCCAGGAGATTCCTGAAATCACTTTGGAATCCGTACGGGTAGATGCCCTTGCAGCAACCCTAGCCACAGAGGTAGATAGCGTAATTAGTGCAGGGAAGGAGGCGACAGTATTTCTTGCGCTTTGGCGAGACTTTCCACTGGCACTAAAGGCATATCGCCTCCATCGCACCCCACACCGAAAACACGGAAAAATAGGGTACGCCCAAGATATTGTTAGCTACTGGGCTGCACGAGAATATTGGATTTTAGACAGGGCATTTCATGCAGGTGTAAGGGTTCCCACGCCCGCCCGACACAGCGATCACATGTTCACAGCACGATTCCTTGGAGATGATCGTATTCCAGCCCCATTATTGAAAGATAGCAATGTTGAATATCCAAAACGCACATTCGACATCATCATTAACCAAATCTTCATGCTATACCGAGCATTTCTCATTCACGGCGATCTCTCACCATTCAATATTGTAATGTATAAAGACGAACCATGGTTCATTGATTTTCCTCAAGCCATTGACTTTTCATCTAGAATGGGTCGCCTTCAGACATTGGAAAAGGGACGGAAAATTCTTTTACGCGATATTCAAAATGTGGTTAGATACTTTCAGCGATATGGTATCACTGCTGATTCTGAGACGCTTACTGAGGAGTGTATGTGCCAAGTGGGGCTCCATGACCGATTCGATGTTGCAAAACTAAGCCTTTGAAATCTATAATGATCTGGATGTCCAGTCTGCTTGCCAGACATCATCTTTTTGATTCATTTTGTCTTAGTCTGGATACGTCCAGGGCGAGTATAGATATTCATGCGTGAACCACGTACAAAGCCGATGAGGGTAATTCCTGTAACTTCAGCTAGTTCAATTCCAGATGAAACAGCGGCACTAATGGAGGCAAGAATGGGTAGACGCGCCACTGCAGCCTTCAGTACAAGGTCAGCCGATAGCCGGCCGCTACAAACAAGCATACTATTAGAGAAATCAACACCCTTTTTCAATGCACCACCGATGGCACGATCCACTGCGTTATGTCGCCCTACATCCTCAGCGATTACAAGCAGATTACCATTCTGATCACTGATAGCTGCACCATGTGTCCCCCCAGTAGTCCGGAAGATTGGCATTGTCTTATTTAGCTCTTTGATTGCGTGCGTTATTGTGTTTGTAGTCACACTAATGGAAGACTCAACAGGTGGAATGTCACAGGCTCGCCATGAGCCCATTGTTCCTTCATCGGGTCCACATACACCCAATACGAGTCGAGTAGAGGGAAGAAGTGAACCTAGCTTTTCACGGAATCCACAATCATCCGATAGTGTAACCCTTGCTAAATGGTCTTGAAAATCAAGCCCTAATATGTCTGTGAGACTATTGATGAATCTGGAAGTGTAGAGAAAACCGATGACGAGAGATTCAGGGTCCACTGTTATGGTTCGAATCAAGGCGAAGTCAACCTCGCCTTTGGAATCAGTTAATATGATGCGAAGACCGGATTCAGAAACCACTGAATCTTCAATCCTTGTGCAACTTTCACGATTGCAACGCAGAATATCAAAAGAACAAATTCCCTTCATATGTCTCATCCACCAAGAACATGAACAAAATGTAATTTATCTTCGACGATTCACTCAATGCACTTTATAATCGTATCAACAACAACCATTGAAAACCTTACCGAGAATCTTACTATAAATTGATAACAAAGGGATTATGTTCCCCTTTTTGAAATCCATTCTTTTCAAGGAATTGGCTAGCCTCAGGACTATTGGGAGGTGGCAATGCTATTAGAAGACAGCATCCTTCATTTTTTGCTTGCGTCATAGCTTCCAGAAGAGCAGAACCCACACCCTTTCTCCGGAAGGAGGGAATAACAAAGAGATCGCGAAGATTTGCATAGAATGTAAATTCATCCGAATATGTATAGAATACACAGATACCTACAAGTTCTTCACCCTCTGCTGCCACAAGATATTTTATTTGACCCGTAAAATGCTCAGGGAGTGGCTTAGTTTTGAGTGACTCATAAATTTCTTTAGCATTTAATCTTGAAGCACCAGGTGGCTGCTGTGTTACGAATGACTCAGCAAGGAGCCTATTCACTTTCTCATAATCAAAAGCATGCAAATTATGAATGGTAGCCATCGTAATCACTAATACATAGATGATTAAGGAATTCAAGGTGAAAAGTTCTAGTCTTCTTCCGATTTCTGCCTTAAACGTGGAAGTAATCGTCCCGTTCGTTTCATATAAGCACGATATTCGTCACCGAACTGGGCTATCATCATTTTTTCTTCCGCTATGACCCTCCCATAGAGAACAAAGA
>JABXGU010000687.1 GCA_016550415.1 archaeon
CTAATGGAATTGTCAATGTTTTTTGAGCCATGGCAGGTCTCCACTCAAGAATAAATTGTGAAACTGAACATGCACCTCTTTCCTTAAGTAATTAACCATTTAACTACTCTACGCCCGAAATCTTTTTTTTATTTGCCTTGATTGGGGGGTGCGATTTGTATGTCAAGAAAAACTACTGGAATATTCTTTGATTTTGGGACAACATTGTTTGATTATTATCCTTCTAATTCAATTGTCTGGTCACGAATTGCTAAGAGGCTAGGTTTTGAAATTTCACCAGATGATCCACGAATTAGGGAAGGCATGAGACGCCAAGATGTTGGATTTGTTCGCTTAGGCATTCCTGAAAGCAAACTTACGAGAGAGGATATTCATAATCTGAATTGTCAAGTTCTAAGTGTAATGGGTATTGATGGCGACATAACGGGGATAATCGAAATTATTGATGAGGAATTTGATAGGATTTTTTTGACCGGAGAGGGTTTTCAAATGTTTCCTGATTCGAAGGAAACCCTTGAGCGTATTCACTCCATGGGTATTCCGATTGGTATGATATCCAATTGTCCTACTAGATTTTGTGAACCTCGTAGGAGAATAATGAAGGAACATGGGATTTTTGATTTCTTTGGCGCTATTATTCTCTCAGGGGAGGTAGGGCTTAGGAAACCTGGAAAGAAGATTTTTGAGATTGCCTTGAAAGAGCTTGGTATAGCAGAAGCCAAAAATGCGATGCATGTTGGAGATAGTGTGATGATGGATGTGCAGGGAGCACAGAATGCAGGATTGGTTCCGGTTCTCTTTGACGCACGGGATTTGCATTCTGTTGATAATGTTATTAAAATCCGAAAATTACCAGAGATATTTCAATATCTAAAATGATAACAGTATAGAGGTTTAGAAATTCTTAATTGCCCGAAATAGTATGTTGAGCTTAAGAATATACAATGTAAAATGGGGAGTCTAAAAGTGAAAGAATTAGATCCTGAGAAGCTTTGTGTAAAATGTAAATTAGATCATTTTGAATGCAAGACAAGTGCTGAACTTATTCCACTCCAAGAGATAGTTGGTCAGAAACGTGCAATACGAGCCTTGGAGTTTGGGTTGGAAATTGATGATTTGGGCTTTAATGTCTATGTGGCCGGCCTTCCTGGTACAGGTCGTACCACTGCTGTTATGGGCTTTCTTGAAGAGCTAGCTGCTAAGGAGCCTGAACCTTCCGACTGGTGTTATGTCTCTAATTTTCGGGACCAATTTCAACCACAGGCTTTAGAGCTGCCAGCGGGCAAGGGTAGAAGGCTAGACTCTGACCTTGGTATTTTCATAGAAGCAAGCCGTACTGCTATTACCCAGATGCTTGAAAGTGAGGAATATGCAAATCAACGCGAAGAACGAACGCGTAAATTTGAAATGGAAAGAGATAAGCTCAGCGAAAAGATGCGTCAGAAGGCAGAGGCTGCAGGCTTTATCTTGCAAGGAACCCAGACGGGTCTCCTAATGGTTCCTGTTGTTGAAGGCAAACCCGTTACACCTGATAAGATTGCAGGAATGCCAGCAGCCGTTCGAAAAGAGATTGAAGGTCGCCGTGACTCTTTGGAACAGGAATTGCGTACGCTGTTCCGGAATATTCGAAGCTTAGAACGGGAAATGCAGAAAGACCTTCAGAAACTGGAAGAGGCTGCAGTGCGTTTTCGTCTTGAACCATTAATTGATGAAATTGAAGAAAATTATGCAAATTACCCAAAGGTCGTTGATTTCATCCACGCAGTGGCAAAGGATATTGGTGAACACCTTGACTTGTTCATTGGACGCCAACTACCAGGAATTCCAGCAGCTGCATCTGCTGGACAGATATCCCCAGATGAATTTGCTAAAAGATATAGAGTTAATCTTATCGTTGATAATGCAGATCGAAAAGGCGCACCAGTTGTAATTGTTCACAATCCAACCTACTCTAATGTTTTCGGTCGCATTGAAAAAGAGTCACGTTATGGTGCTCTTGTTACAGATTTTTCAATGATTAGACCTGGCGCATTGCACAAAGCCAATGGTGGGTTCATTGTTGTTCCTGCTCGTGACCTACTTCTGTCTCCCCTCTCTTACCAGGCATTGAAACGGGCCTTGCAAAATGAGCAGATTATCATCGAAGAGCCTTCAGAACAAATGGGCTTTCTTAGTGTAAAGACACTACGCCCTGAACCAATCCCATTAAAGGTGAAGGTAGTTATTGTCGGTGATCCTCTTCTTTATCAGCAACTATACACACTCGATCCAGATTTCCGAGAACTCTTCAAAGTCAAAGCAGACTTTGATACCACAATGGATAGAACACCGGAAAATGTTCGAATATATGGCTCATTTATTTGCACACTCCATGGAAAAGAAAAACTATACCCCTTAACTGTCTCTGCCATTGCCGAAGTGATTGATTACAGTACTCGCCTCGCAGAAGACCAATCTAAGTTATCAACGCGTTTCAGCATCATTGCTGACATTATTCGTGAAGCTAACTTCTATGCGAAAAAGGATCGGAAGCAGGCCATAGATAGGAAGCATATTCAACGTGCTCTGGAGGAGAGGGTGTACAGATCCAACCTTCTCGAAGAAAAAATCCGAGAATACATTGAGACAGGTGTCATTCTGATTGACAATAAGGGTGAAGCAGTAGGGCAAGTGAATGGATTATCAGTTCTCTCCTTGGGAGATTTTGCTTTTGGGCGTCCTTCACGTGTTACTGCCAGCGTTGCGCCAGGACGGGGACAGGTCATTGATATTGAGCGTGAAGCCAGACTTGGAGGTCCTATTCATACAAAGGGTATCCTAATCCTCAGTGGTTACGTTGCAGAAAAATTTGGTAACAATAAGCCGTTGAGTCTTTCTGCACGTTTGGTCTTTGAACAGAGTTATGGTGGCGTCGAAGGAGATAGTGCAAGCAGCACAGAATTGTATGCTTTACTCTCAGCGTTATCTGGTGCACCAATCCAACAGCGATTTGCTGTGACAGGTTCAGTCAATCAACACGGTGAGGTTCAAGCCATTGGAGGAGTCAATGAAAAAATAGAAGGCTATTTTGCCCTCTGCAAAGCAATGGTACTTACAGGAAATCAGGGTGTCATAATTCCTAAGGCAAATATTCAAAATCTAATGCTAAAGGATGAGGTTATCGAAGCTGTCCGCAAAGGCAAATTCCACATCTTTGCTGTAGAAACCATTGATGAGGGCATAGAATTACTCACTGGAATCCCTGCAGGAAAACAGCAATCTGATGGAACCTTCCCTTCGGGCACCATTAATGCTAGAGTAGATGAGCGCCTTCAACAGATGGCTTCTACGATGCGAAATTTCTCCTCAACATCCACCAATATCGGCGGAGATTGAAGGCGCAATTGACTTTTAAGCTTAGGAAACACTCGATGTATGGGAATTTGGATGTCAGAAGATGTAACTCCTGTAATGGAATTTGAAAAGGTCATCCAGCCCCATAGTCTTTCCCTTGCTAAGCTTACTCATTATTTGGACACAGATGCTGTGCAAGGGTTGTCAAGTGCTGAAGCCCAAAGGCGGCTTGATGTTTTTGGTCCAAACTCATTACCTAAAATTCGTGGTTCCTTTTGGCGTGTTTACCTCGCACCAATTCTCAATGGGCTCATTACAATTTACATTTTAAGTATTGTAGCACTGTTTTTGTTGGGTTTGTTTTTTGGAATTTCCTCTGCAGTTATGCAGGCTTACATGTGGGCAGTTATTATCACATTCAATGCCCTACTGGCTGTAATTCAACAATTTCGCGCTCAAAAGAAACTTGAAGCCCTTCAAGCACTGGCAGCTGATACCACTATTGCCATTCGTGATGGAGCAAAACATGAAGTTGACACAACCCAAGTTGTGCCCGGTGATCTTCTTGTCCTTGCCCAAGGTGACCGCATTGCTGCAGATGGACGCTTGTCAGAAGCCAGCGATTTGCAGGTAGTAGAGGCATCATTGACAGGAGAAAGCAATTCGATACTAAAATCTTCGATGAAAAATCCTGTTCCTATCGATACTCCATTGCATGAACGTAACAACATGGTATTTCGTGGAACCTTTGTAGCAACTGGTTCAGGACGATATATTGCTACAGCAACAGGCCAAGACACTGAAATTGGCAAGATAAGCCAAGGTCTTGAAACATTGAATACTGGTGACATCCCTCTTCGCAAGAAAGTAAACCGTCTTGCCCTCTTTCTCGGTGCTGGTGCTATCGTCCTGCTTCTAGTTTCCTTCTACTCACGAGTAATGGCTGCAATAATGGAACATGCTTTGTCTACTCCCGAATTGGTAGATAATGCTGTTCGTGCAATCATAACCGCAATGACCATTATGCCAATCAACATACCCTTACTCACCACCATTGTTCTGTTGACAGGGGTCCTAGTAATGGCTTCAAGGGGAGTAATAGTCCGTGACCTATCAGCAGTAGAAAGCCTTGGACGCGTTAGTGTTATCTGCACAGATAAAACTGGAACTCTAACAAGGAGCGAAATGATGGTCAGTTACATTTGGGATGGAGAACACTTTTTCAATGCAACAGGGAACGGCTATGCGCCAACAGGTAAATTGTATCTTATAAAAGACAATCCCGGCTCTTCTAACGCTCTAGAAAAGGAACCTATTAGCCTTAGTTCATATGACCGGCTAGGTCTTCTAATTAGGATTGGTGGGTTAAATAACGACGCTGAACTTGTCGCCGAGGACGCTTCCTCAGGAGGTCAAGTTCAATGGAGAGCAGTTGGTGATCCCACCGAAGCTGCACTTCTATCTCTTTTGAGAAAAAGTGGAATTTCTGAAAGTGCATTACAAAGTTCGTATTCCATGGTTCAAAACTATCCCTTTGATTCACGATTGAAACGAATGACACGTGTGTTTGCCCAACCTAGTGGTGGATATATTGCCTTTGTAAAAGGTGCAACGAATGTTCTTCTCGAACGATGCACGCATATTGGTGACGATTACAAAGCTCAGCCACTTACAGAGAAACGTGCAAAAGAAATATCAAAAGCAGTTGAAAGTTTCGCAAGCCAAGGATACCGAGTTCTATCCTTTGCCATCCGCCATCTTACAGAGGATGAACTTCCTAAACGCCCAGGTCCAACAGCGCGTGACACTGTGGAGCAGAACCTTACCTATGTTGGTTTTGTCTGCATTGTTGACCCACCGCGTGAAGGTGTTCGTGAAGCTGTAAAAGAATGTGCGAGCGCAGGTATCAACACAATCATGATAACAGGTGACGCCCTCGAAACTGCCCGTAACATTGCAACGCAACTAGCAATCATCAACGATTCCGATATTGCGATAGAGGGCGAAAAAATAACTGTTATTGATGATGTTAGATTCCAGAAAATTCGAGTATTTGCGCGAGTAAATCCAGATGATAAGCAGGTAATTGTTCAACGTCACAGAGATGCAGGTAACGCTGTTGCTGTGACAGGCGATGGAGTAAACGATGCCCTTGCTCTAAGCATCAGTGATGTAGGTATAGCAATGGGCATCACTGGTACCGATGTTGCAAAAGAAGCCTCGGATATGATTATTGCTGATGATAGCTTTACATCCATTGTAGATGGTGTCCGACAAGGACGAGGACTCTTCAATAAGATCCGTATGATGATTTTCTTCTATATCTCAATTAATCTAGCAGAGTCTATAATCTTCTTCGGAACCTTCTTACTTGGAATCAACTTCCTCACATATTGGCAACATATTTTTCTTACAATAACAAGTCACACTTGGCCTGGGCTTGCCCTTGTATTTGACCGCACTTCCAAATATGTTATGCAAGAGAAGCCTCGAGACACTGAAGGCATCATAACGCGCCGTCTAGGCATCTATTTGATTCTAAATTCGTTCTTCATTCTACTAGGCGTTTCACTTATTTACTACCTAACTTTGAGTGCATCCCTACCTGGCAGCTACGAATTATTAGCATTTAGTCCAGAAGCTGAGCAAAAAGCAAGAGTATTGGCTCTCACCGTACTCCTCTTCGCTGAATCCTTAATGATTCTTAGTATCCGCCGAATCAACCAATCACTTCTCAAATCAATACGCCGGGAAAGCTTCATTCTCATCTACATTCTCATCGGCTTCGTATTCCTCATGCATTGGGGGCTAATGTATATCCCAGAAGTTTCAATAATCTTAGCTGATTTTGGAATCAGTTTTGATTTTGTCGCTCTTGCTCAACTAGATTGGCTTATCGCTTTCATGTTCGCTCTTCCCACAATCGTTGGCATGGAACTTGTCAAGTGGTTTAGTCGTAGACGAAATATTTTCTATTAGAAGCTAAGGAAAAGAAACCATATACAATTTTAAGCTACGACTGTGCAGCGCAAGCTATGACTGATAAAAAGAATTATCTCCTTTTTCAGGTCCTAAACATCATCACCGTCATCTCTGTGTTCATAGTCAACATGCTAGCAAATGTACTGCCCCTCTTCGGCGTATTTACGGGACTGGTCTCCGATGCTTATCCGAACTATTTCACCCCCGCAGGCTACGTCTTTTCCATTTGGTTCATTATTTATCTCCAAGCGATTATCTTCATGATATACCAAGCCAGTAAAAGTCAACGAACTGAAGGCTATCTAGGAAAAATTGGCTTCTTCTATTTCCTCGGTGGTCTTGCGAATATGGCATGGATTTTTGTATTCCACTACTCCTATGCTTTCATGGTCGCGAATCCACCCTTCTTCTTAGTCTCTCTGGCTATCCTTCTCCTTCTATTTCTCATGTTACTCCTTGCGTATCTAAGACTAGGTATCGGAATCGAAGCTGTTCCACGCAATGAAAAACTTGCTGTCCACTTACACTTCAGTGTCTACCTTGGCTGGATATCAGTAGCTACCATTGCTGCTGTCGCGTCATCTATCAACATTCTAGTCCCTGCTATCCCGACAGAAACCCAGTATCTTGGAACAGCGGTCATGCTCTTCGTAGTCTTGATTCTTACTTTGCTTATGATTTACCTTCGACGGGATTATGGCTTTGCCCTTGTTATTCTCTGGGCTGGAGCTGGTATCGGCGTGAAATGGCTGGCTATCCCAATCATCTTGTACAGTTCTGTCGCGGTTGCTGTTATCATCGTAATTGGGCTGATTCTCATTCCATACCTCAAGAAATCAAATCTCATCGAATACTACAAGGGATCTCAGTAGGACGAAATCACCTCTCAGCTATGTCGTATAGACTAACGACAACCTCTAGGCATAAGTGGAAATTTGGAATATAGCAAAGAAGAGTAGTTGTTGTAAATTGTTC
>JABXGU010000688.1 GCA_016550415.1 archaeon
CCAGTCGAAAATGAAGAACTAGGTGTATGTGAGATAATCCTCAACCTGTGAAAAACCAAATATTTGTGATAACAAAAAGAAGTGGTTGCCCATCCAAACTGAAAGTCTTTTATCTTGTCCTTCATAGGTGATTATATTCAAATTAAAGGGTGATTCTATGGCGGAAACTGGACTACAAAAATCTTGGCGTCGAATTATCATAGAAGCCTTAGTCTTAGGAATCGCTGGATTATTCCTACTGACCGCATTAAGCTATGTAATAGCAGCTGGTGTTGGAACCTTAGGACCCACTACGGGTTACATATACCTCATTTGGAGTTTCGGATTCATCGGTTTCTTTACCTTGGGACTAGCCATCGACTTAATACAAGGCAATCAATAGTGAGTAGAAAACCAGCCTTTTATTCATGGAATGATGTTAATGGCAACTCAGAATTCATCGGAATTATTACCTGTAGAGAATCCAAATTGGCGTATCGGATTTATCATGCTCTCAGTATTTACTGTTCTCCTGTTTATTGGCGAGGTAGTACTTCTAGAACTTGCACGACAAGCAGCACTACAACTTGATTCAGTATATCTAACAATACATCTGGTAAACAGCTATGGCCCAATCACCCTTGGCACATGGGCAGTAGGGGGATGGCTCAGTCTTTGTATCATATTTGGATGTACCCACCCCACAAAAAAACCCAATTATCAGCGCCTTGTTTCATTTGGCTTCGCGGTCTGCCTTTTTCTGGCATATCTCTGGTTTCAACGTACAATCCTCTATGCCAATCTAGACTACGGAACTACACCGCCAACATTCCCCTTCGATATTGCATGGATAGAGTTACCCTTGAACATCGTACTAAATCTATTCTTCAGCGTTTTCATTGCATCAGCAAGCTGGTTAGTTTGGTATAAATGGCTTCGACATCTATCTCACATCTCTGCCATGAAAAAAACAGACTCGTCCTAATTTAGCATGAACACAATATTCACAATCATCGATAAGAAGGAAAAATCAAATGGAAGAAGAAACTCATCAACGAATGCTAGATAAAACACAGGAACCCTCAGAAACAGACATCATCAAATTCATATCAGATACCGATGCAATCGCCACATGGAAACAATTACAAAAATACATGAAAACCCACTACGACCTACTAATAGAAACCATATACTACGGAGACAAATACGGGTGGCTCAAAAGATACAGAAAAAGCGGACGGACAATCCTTTCTCTATTCCCTGAAAAGAACAGCTTCAGCTTCCTCATCGTCTATGGAAAAAAAGAAATACAGAAGTTTTCTGCCCAAGAATCCGAGTTTTTACCAGCCATAATAGAAATATTCCGAAACACAAAGAAATTACATGACGGTAAGTGGCTATGGATACGAGTAACCGATTCAAGCTATCTTGAAAGCTTGAAAAAACTAATCGCAATAAAGCGCAAACCTAAGAAACCAAATTAAATCGAATTAGTAGAACTAACCCAAAACGTGTTGTCTGCGGATTAATTGTGATTAACAAGGGTCAACCAACTTACAATTGATATGGCTTTGATAATTTCAGAAAGATTTTATTAACCTCATCATATATGCATGCTGATGCATATTTCTAGGAATTCTCGAATACTCGTTGTCTCAATCTTACTTATCACAGGTTTACTTATCGGTGGAGGCTGGATCTTTCTTCACACCATTACAGTAGCTGATATGACAGTGGATGGCGGACACATTCAAGACATTTCACCTAGAAAAATTACAATACGAGCTGATACACCACAACTAAACCTTTCAATTTCTATCCCAAATGGTGCAATTCTTAGTAGTCAACTCATAATTGTCCACAATCTCGCAAGCGACAGGATACAGCTAGTCGACTTCCCTCTTGGAACACAAGTAGTGCGAATCGATGCTACAACCTTGCAACTCATTCTTCCTCCCTTACTATCAGGTAATCATCGGTTCTCAATAAGCACCCAATCACTACAGGAAAATGAGGTAACGATTGCTGTACTGGGCGACAGTCAAGGCTTCAATGAAGCCCTCTCCACGATTGTAGGTGAAATAAATCAAGACGAAGTTGATTTTGTCCTTCATCTAGGTGATATAACACCATCTGGACAAAATAAACAATATACAGATGCAGCATCTGCAATAGATGACCTACAAATACCACTATATTCAACACCTGGAAATCATGATGTTAAAGACAATGGCACCATTCTTTACACCCAATTCTTCGGTCCACTAAATACTGCTTTTACATATAACGGAATCTACTTCATTGGTCTTGATACTTCATCCTTGGGCATGGATTCAACCCACCAGCAATGGCTTGAAGGACAACTCCAACAAGCTGGAACACGTCCCATCATAGTCTATACTCATGTTCCCCCCGTTGATCCTCGTCTAGGAAATGACCATGGATTTCTCGACAGCCATCAAGCAGAGGAATTTATCGCCTTAATGAATCAGTATCAAGTCGAGTTGGTTATGAACGGGCACATCCATCTATACAATACCACGATTCATGACGACATATTATATCTAACAAGTGGAGGCGCTGGTGCCTCCCTAGTAGCCTCTCCTGATCAAGGTGGGTTCCATCATTATGTCCTAGTCACCATTTCTTTGCAGGAAATAATTCTCGAACCCCAACCCGTGGAAGTTCCCGTCCTTCCCGTGGCTGTTGAGATACGTAACTCTGCTAATTTCAGCATGACTCTCGGTCTCCACGACCTCGAAAGTCTAGCTACTATCCAGCGATGGGGGCAGTTTGAGAATATTTACAGCAATCTCCGGGGTTACGGACTTTATCGTGGCGTCCTTATCAGCGATTTATTAGTCCTCATTGGAGGAATGTCCTCTAACCAGATTCTATTGGCAGAAGCCTATGACGGCTATCAGCAAACCTATGGCTACTCCAATGTGTACCCAAATACGAGCTGGTATCAACTGCAAGGCGATTTCATCCTTGCCTTCCAATATAACACCACACTTCCTCCTGAATGGACAGACGGACCACGCCTCGCATTTCTTCCCCTAGATGAAACCTATTCAAACCTCGACTGCGAGGAGACCTCCTATCCGAATCAGGGTTACCATCTCTATCCATCAGCTGGCGCACGATGGATACGAACGGTTATCCTGCTTCAAATCATTGACCTTACATAATACTCCGCTTTTACTGATGGAATGGGAGGCAGATGAAGTTGGAGTTAATTGCCATCAAGGAATTAACGAATAGTTTTGTAAAACCACTAGCTTACTCCAACTAGGACAATTCGGATGATGTTTCCAAATCGTGAAGATAAGGGCACATCTGCTCCAACAAGCAATAGGGGCCAATTTGGAGTAGACAATCGCTGATCATCAATTTTGTTGGCGAGAATAATGCTGTCATTATATGCAATTTGTAGGCTTCCCCATGATACATTTTGTCCATAACTATCAAAGAGTAAAATCGTATAATTGGTTGCAGATAAGGTATCATTGAAGGTTGGAGGATGAGAAGGAGCTGTATACTGGTCTATCCACGCAATAATTATCCATAGTGGAAGACCTGAATACATGTGTGAACCGTCCGAATAGCTGGTTTGATGGTGAGTGCAAGAAGCAGCTTGCTCGAATTCGCTGCGAGTCATATTATAATCAACCAATCCCTTGAGGCAAAGCTCCCAATCCATAATATCAGTCAACACCTCAAGGCGAACAACATATTTGCACCAGAGTTCCCCGTCTGTCCATGGAGCCGACTCGTCTAGAGAAGTATTGACAAAAACCAAACGCAAAGGTCCCCCTGACAGCTCGTCCATACCGACCTCCGCATACGCTATCAACAGCGCAACATATCCAATGCCATCAGCAGTAGGCGGGTCTCCAGACCAAAGTGTTATGTTCCCATTGGCCTGGCTTTTACTCAATTCGACTGTGTAACCATCAGATGCCTCAATCAACACATCGTAGTCATCAGGCAAAGGTCCAACACGATCAAGCAGATTCGTTAAATTTACGCCAATATAATGGTATGGACCGACGACAACTGGAGGAACAGCTACCGTATGAATCCGTGCACCCCAACCTGAATACGTAGGCATTAGGCGTAGTTGGGCAATATTGAGTACCTCACTCTTTCCTACCCCCGCTACTGTCAATGTCGTCCCTCCAACAACACGTATTTCATTGACATTAGTAATCCATGCCAGTTCAGCAGAAGGCGTTCGACCGCGAATGAGTTCTTCTGAAATTGTATTAACATAATCGCTAGTATTGTACTGCTGATCAGGAGGAAGAGTAACGAGGCTATACCCTGCGTCCCAAGTTGGCACTAAATGGCTGTTGAAACTATAGGCTAAGATAAGTGGTCCCTGAATCTCTGCAGTAGAGTCGCTTGGATACACATTCTCATAGGTGAATAGTTCGTAGCCAATAGTGCTGGATATGTTCAACAGGTTACCTGCATTCATACCACCAACTAGTTCTACAATGGTGCTTACGTTCACTCCTTTGTATACTCCACTTCTGACAAATGATCCATTGGAGGCTTGTACCGACGAACTCCTCTCAACTTCAGGTAGTTCCAAGAGGGCAGTTAAAGTTACACTCTGGGTTGAACCGGTCCTTCCTGTAACGAGAATTGAAGGCTCTTCAGCTGGTGGGGTCTGGTTCAGAAGAAACCACGTCAATGCACCAATCAGTGAAGCCGAACTAACAATTACAATGATTACAAGAGCTGCCAAATGGTTATGCTTCAAAAGAATACACCTAAGATATGAATGGCTGTGCATATTACTAGTTTTGAATAAAAATCTTGCCATTGTATTGAACAGAAAAACTAGGGCATCCTTCCGCTTTTACAGATTAGCCTTCGAAAGCGGCCAATAACTAAAGCATTATTGCTAGAGAAATTATCCAGAAGAAATTAATCCCTTGGAGGAAAGATGCTGTCTTGGATCTACAAAGTGTTCATATTGAGGGATTGATAAGAATACCCTGCTGCACAAGCTCCAATTTCTTGCGAAGATTTATGAGTCGTTCACGTAACCGCGTCATTTGCTCCTCCTTTAAAAACGCCTTGAACATCGCGGTACCCAGCTTGAGGGACTCGAATGCCCCTAATATCTTGGCTGGGTTTTTAAGCGCTACATCTAAAATCTCGTCAGTCACAGGGTCAGCTGGCGAGATGCCAAGGTGTTCTAGCAGCTCCTCCCACGCTTCTTTATTCTCCTGAAAGACCTCGACTATTTCATCGATGGTCTCCGAAATAGCAGATTTAAGCCGTGAGATATCCCGTTCACGTTGAGCTTCTCTGTCCATAATTTCTGCGGGTTTTGGGGTTTCTGAGGGTTCAGTGCCTTCTAGGGGTTCAAGTAGCTCCCTAATGTAGTCGATGGGAAGGTCGATGAGGTCCTCTGGTGGTGCTGCCATCTCCGCTGTCAATCGGGGGTCTGAGACTCCAAATTTTTCCATCATTAATGAGATGAACGCTTTACGGTAGTAGGGATTCTCCAGAAGGAATTGTTTAGCTTGTTCAATATAGTTGGTGAATTGGTCTAAGGTTTTCATATTTGGTTCCATGATGGTGCGTGTTCTCTGATACTCTGCAACCCAAGGGAGGAATTCCTCGTCTGGTGCTGGTTCGGGAGGTGCTTCCTCTGGTTCGAGACTTGGTTGTTCCTCTACTACTTCTTCAACTTCTGGTTCCACATCCACGGGCTCAATGATTTCTTCCTCAACTTCTTCTTCTGTGACTTCCGCAGGCTTGGGTGGAACCTGAGCTTGCGCTTGGGCTAGAAGCTTGGCTGCAAGTTGTTGAGGGTCAATAGGAGCAGCTGGTTCTGCAGGGGCTTCAGCTTCCTCTAATATTGAAGTAAATTCTGCGTTAGCCTCTTGAAAGGGCTGGGTCAAAGAATCCCAACTCATCTCTTCAGGGGCAATTTTCGCCTTCGCTCGACGAATCTTAGTACCAGTACACACCGTGTGATCCGTTCTTTGGTCACCGTCAGTATCTGTTTCCCGTGTCGAGTCCTGTTCTAATACCGTAATCCATCCAAGATTAGCTACAATCCCAGTGGACCGAAGAGATTCTTTATAACTAGATGCATAGCTTGTTGGTTCTCCTTTTTCTGGTTTATCCTCACTTTTTGATGTATAACTGCGCTCGTAAACAGCTTCGTATTCAAAGGCATCTATTGTATCAGTCTCAGTTATTTGATAAGGAACTTTATTCTTGAGCTTCAATGATATCTTAACTTCTCCAGTAACTGAAGCTGATGAAGATGTCTTTGTGGTTTGTGTGAAGGGTCCTGTAGGAAGTTGTTGCTTTGTAGTCGCTGTGATGGCTCCTTGGACATTATAATTGATTGGCTTTTGAAAGACAAACTCCTTGCCAGCCTCAAATGGCAGTAAGGGCACAAAATCTCCTGGCA
>JABXGU010000689.1 GCA_016550415.1 archaeon
CTCGGTTTCACCTTCTTACAAGCATTAACTTCCCCCTCTCTCTATCAAGATACAGTATTAACCTATTTAATGAACATAGTACCTTTTATTGCGATACCTTTTTCCCTCACAGTCTTCTTGCTAGGCACTCGTCGACGATTTTACTCTAAATCTAACTCTTTGAAGGAACCCACGCTATCTGCTACTATTCCCTCCACATACACGCATGAATGCTTAATCTTCGAGAACACTCATTCCTGTACTGCATTGGGCTTTATCAATGTCAAAATAACAGAGGGTAACATTTCTGCACTGCTTTCTGCTCTCACCAATAAACCAAAATGGGCTGATCAGGTCACTCTAGCATTAGCTCACCCAATCATAGGCAAACCAAAGACCTACCTAATGGTTCGCATAGTTGCACACAATTCTGATGAGGCAATCCGTAAAATAAGAACCACTGTTAACTCTATTATTCGAGAATTTTCTAATCATGGAATCGACTCTGAGTGGGTCAATGATTGGTTAGGTGTCTTGAAGCTCTACTGGATGTGTGTACTTGGATGGGACTTTGGTGAGGACATCGCACTTTATAATAGTGGAGGTATTCTTTTCGCTCGCGTCGGGACGAATACTCCTAGAAGCCTTGTTGCTACACATCTTTCCAGAGATGACCTTGCCTCTTGTCATGGCATTCTAAATCTTTGGAATCAAGGTCCTCCTGCCCTAATCCTCCTCCATCTAACACCAATTCCTGATGGCAAGGTCAAGCAACGCATCCACCAGCT
This sequence comes from archaeon, assembly GCA_016550415.1. The sequence goes on from JABXGU010000689.1 coordinate 768, forward strand.
TGTAATGGATCAGTCTGAACTCCTTCTCCTCATAGAAACCCTGGGATTTGATATCGCCATCGAAACATTGGGAAATCAAATGAATCCTGAAAAAAGGGAGGAGCTGACTACACTTTTTCGCGGTCTTGTTGAAGGTCTTTGGCAGTGCAGCATCCACATCATCTGCTCTCCTGCAGATGTTGATGTTATTGCTAGTGAGTATGGCATCACACCCATCCTGATGGATTGCCACCGTTTTAGTGAAGCAACTACAGGAACACCCTCCCCCTCAACGCCAAACAGGTTACTTATCACTGGCGAGGTATGCAGACTCATCGAAGGCGAATCATCCACTACTATGTCAGAAGCTTCTCCAAGTGTATCTGAAGATTCCTATCAACGACCTGCCATTAAGAATCCATTATCAGGAGGGGGCTAAGAAAATATGGGAATAATATTTTCAGTTGCTAAGAATTTGTTTAAACTCGGATTAATATTCTTGGGCACCTTCTTCCTTGCAGGTATAGCTGATTTAATACTCTCCTTCGCACCGCTTTCCTCAGAAGCGCATAGATTCACTTTCCTATTAGCGACTGCCTGCTTCGTTGTGGCCCTTTTTGTACTCGTCTATGGTCACAGTGTTCGTGGCATGAAGTGGCCAATGCTCATAGCCTTTGGCTCAGTCGCAACTGTCCTCATTGGCTACGTAATTATTGCCATCACTCTGAAATCAACTCAGTATAGTTCCATTATTGTTGTTAACATAATCATAGTAGCAATTATCCTTCTTTACACGGATACTGAATTCTTTCGAAGTCTTGACTTGAAAGACTGTCAATATGTTGCCGCCATCGAAGTAACCGAAATTCCACTCAACTACATCGAAAATCAAGACCAAAAAGAACACACCTCACAAGACGATGATTCGCCCACCAGAGTCTTCCACAACCTCCTGACACGTCTTACCTATTCTGACACACCCGTCTGTCTCCGAATTACGCGTTTTGAAAACAAAACCCGCATCTTCTTCCTCACTTGGGCTCCATCACCAGAAGAACTCACCACTCAACAGAATGAACTACACCAAAGCCTTTCCACCTACCTCTCAAAATTTAAAATTCAGCTTCTTCCCAACCCACCTGAACCTCCCATTACTCCCATCAAAGCAGCTATTGCACACCTGAGTGGAGAACCCCATGAAGATCCATCCGGTAAAGGAAACACAACACTAGGTGAATCTATACTCTCAACCTCACCCTCCATCAACACAATATACCAAGTGTTTGCCACACCACAAAGGGTTGGCATCCTTGATCGATGGTTTACTCGAAGACGCTATGAATCAAAAGAAAAAGATTCCCGTGAAACCATCACAGTTGATAAGCGTCAAAAGAAACAGAAAAGCTACACTCGAGTAGATGCAAAAGCTTTGGCTGAGGCTGAACGGGTAGAACGACGACTTAAACGGCTTCGTTCTCACCGAGTCCTGGCGGTTCGTGTTACGGCTACTTGCTGGCAACCCACTGAATCCAACTCTTCAAATCCTGTACCAGAAATTACTGACGAACGGCTGAAGAATGCTGTTCAAGGTCACCTCGAAATTCTAGCCAGCACCATGCAATCTGCAGATCCAGCAAAAATCCTTAAAGTGGATTTGTTGAGTAACTGGGCGGGACGCCCTTTCATTCGGCTGTTTCGTGGTCGTCCCACTGGAAAAGTGACCCTCCTAACACATGATGAAACTGCTCCCTACTTTGCGATTCCCCATTGTGACCTAGGAATACCCGTCACCGATAAACAAGCTTTCCTTACTCCCACAGGAACTTCAAAAGCATCCTCATCCAGCACAAGACCTCATGGGACCAGCAAACCATCCATCGAAGTCGGTCAAGAAGAAATAGTCAGTATCGGACAGTTGCTAAGGAATGGTCGCCTCATCGACCAGGAACTCACCATACTCATCAATCGCCTATGCCTTCACATAGGTCTTTATGGGAACACCGGCAGTGGCAAAACCAACACGGGACTCCTTCTCGTTCACCAAATCCATCAACACAAGATTCCCTTTCTTGTAATTGTGCCAGCGAAAACAGAATGGCGTCAGCTCCGTCACCTCATCCCAGACCTTCTCATATTCACAGCAGGAGATGAACACACTGCTCCCTTTCGCTTCAACTTCTTTGATGTTCCCCCCGGTGTTCCACTCCACACCCACATCGAAAATATCACAACATGCTTCATCGCCAACTGGCCCACAGAAGGCATCCTCACCGAACATATCAGCAAAATCTTCCGTCGCACCTACACTAATGCAGGATGGGATCCCCTAACTGACAAGAGGGGAAGCCCAATCCTTCTCACCGACCTCCACACTGCTATGCAACAGGTCACTGATGAACTCCAATACGGTGCTGAACTCAAACAAGACTTCATCGGTGCACTCAAGGCTCGCATAGAATCTCTTCTTGATAATCCAATCCTCGCTGTCATGTTCAACACAACAAAGGGACTCACTATCCCCGAACTCCTCAACCATCCTATCATTCTAGAACTTCGTGGACTTCCTGACACTCAAAAGGCACTACTAACCAGCTTGATATCAGTAGGGATAGCAGAATACCTTGAAGCACAACACGCAACCCAAACACAGACAAAGTCAGGACTACGCCATCTGCTAGTCTTAGAAGAAGCCCACCACCTACTCAAACGTGTAAACAATGGCTATGGTCTCTATGCAGGTCATGCAGCCCAACAACAAGCCATTGACACTATCATAGGGCTACTCCGTGAAGCCCGTGCATTCGAACTTGGTATAGTGCTAATAGACCAGCTACCCGGCTCCTTAGCAGAGGCTGCTGTCAAACTCCCTGGAATCACAATCATCCACACTCTAAGAGATCAAGAAGAACGTACCCTCGTTGGTCGTCAAGCCAACTTAACCGATGACCAACTCCGCCATGTTGGCACAATGGACTGCGGTGAAGCAATCATCCACACAAGCTTCACCAGCCAAGCCGTTAATGTACAAGTCAACAGTTTCCAACCTCTACTCCCCAAGAATGCTAAACAGTGGACCAACGAGCGCGTTGCAAAAGCAATGCAAGCCTTCTACAATGCACACCCCAATCTCCACACCCAAAACCTTCCCAAATTACCAAAACCCAATAAAACAACTCCTCCCCCCGCCACACCTTTTGTATCTCCTGAAACCCACTGGGAACCCAACACTGCCATCGTCCGGCAGTTAATTTACCATACAGGTTCTCCACAATTCCAAAAGGGTTACCTAAGACGCCTCGAACTCGCTGCCAACGATGATGCAATCTCAGCTGTTACCTTCATCATTAACCTCGTTAAAAAATTCGTTAAAGACCCTGAAGAAATTCGACCCTATTGCAGCTTACTCTTCCGTCATATCGCCCAGACTATACACAAAGAATGTCACATTCACCTATTCGATAAGCTTCTCTTCTCACTCCATGACCAGCTCGATTCCAAGGAGGCTACTCCAATTGCCCCGTGAAATCCGAGAACACAGCGAAGCCGAAGAAGAAGACGATACTGACATTAAACCCACAGAACCACATCAACCTCAAGAAACTGATACCACAGAACCAACTCAGGATACAGCAGAGAGCCAAGAAGAATCAAAAGACCAAGTCAACATAGATGCTGCACGATGGGACCTCCAAGAAAACCCACCTACCGAAGAAGAAGTCCGAGAACGACAAATCCTCATCGAGCAACTAGAGGCAGAGCATCCCTTACTAGAAACAACCGAACAACCAGATGACCCACCCACAACACCCTCAGAACCAGCAGAAGAAGAAAATCCCAAAGACCCAATCACTCCGACTGACCAACAATCACAACCAGAGAAGGAGGATATAGCCCCTCCTGCAGAACATCTAGCACCACAACAGCAACAAAACGAAACAGAACA
>JABXGU010000690.1 GCA_016550415.1 archaeon
ATGTGTCAGTGTGCAAAGCAAGTAGTCCCACTTCATGGACGGTAATATTTATCGAAAATGCCACAGAGCCTGAAATCTCCTCAATGTATGCAGGAGATGTAGATGTGGATGGGGAAATTGAATTATTATATGGAACAGCTACCCAAGGCATTATACGGTATTGGGACCATCCACCAGGAGCGCTCTGGTCGGGAATAAGTTTTGAATGGAGAGCGCGAATAGAAAACCTTGGTCCTTGGTTTATGGAAGGAGAGTTCTATCCTCTTAATGTTACAGTGCACAATATGGGTATGCCTGATATGGAAGATGTCTTAATCGCGCTTAATCTGCCTACTTCTGTTATTTCTGCAGGACCCTCTTGGCAGTATATTAGTTCAATAGCACCAGGAACTAATTATACATTTCAATTTTTGTTGCTACCTTTGACCTCAGGCAATCTTACAGTCAACGCAGATGTCTTTTCGTACAAACCTACAGTCTTTTCTCGTTTTCCAATCAATATCTTGGTGAAACCTAAGTTTCCAATATGTGCTCAGATTGGCCAATCGCTACTAGCATTAGCCTTGGCTACAGAAAACAATACTCTCTTAGAAAGTGCTGTGAAGGTTGGTAATTGGCTACACACAAAAGGGATCACGGTTGGAGACTTTAAGGGATGGAATCCTGATGCACGTTCTACTGATCGGTTACTTCCTGGGTACCTTCTTGCTACTTCTCGGACTGGTCAGTTCTTTCTTGATTTATACCGAGTGACAGGAGATTGGCTATTTCTTGCAGATGCGCTCCATGCAGCTCGGTTCCTTGGTGACCCAAGCACAGGCAACTTTTCTATTGTGGGTGATGGCGGAATCACTTGGGGACTTTATCAAAATGGAATCGCAGAGGCTGCAGAAATCGGAATCTTTCTCAATGATTTGAATGCCGAACTGCTCTTTGATTTCTTCGAACCAACGCTAACTGGGATTGTGAAGTTTCTCAAAAGTGAGTGCTATAATAATACTATTCAAGAGATGGCTAATTGGTATGGATCACCTGGATTAACAGTTGCAGCAAGTAGGTTCTTTATTGAATTGGGAGATACCTCTAGTTTGAACATTGCGAAATGGGCAGGAAATTGGGTTACTTCCTTGGAGTCAAATACAACTTGGCTTTCGACTTTGAATCTGTCAATGCATGCTGATAATGTCTATGGTTATCATACTGAAATTGGACTGGCAGGATTCGCTGCTGCTCTTTCCTTTTTCAATGAGGAAGCAAATGTATCATGCGTAAACGAAATTATAATGAATTCGGATCAAATTGTATCCTCAGCCTTTGTTCTACCTGAAGGCACTAATTGGCGTGAAAGCATTTGGTCAACAAATTCTACAAAACTCTTGGCATCTCTGGATTGGGATTGGGGTGCAGCTGGTGTTGCAGCATCTTTAGCTAGTTCATATAAGATTGCAGGTAATCAAACCTATCTTGATTATGCACTGAATGCTTCTACTTGGATTGCTTCTTGCATCGATTTCATAAAGATGAATTCTGTACCAATGAACATTTCATCAGGTGCACTTGCTGACTCGATTAATTCACTTTTATATATTCATTCAGTCTTACCCGTCATCTTCGTAGGTTACTTTGTGGATCCAATGACATCACTTAGTGAAACCTCATTCAATGTCACTGGTTATGTTCAAACCCTTGGATGGCACGCATACAATGTCAATCTTTCAATAATTTATTCTCCTGCATTCTTGCTAGGCGGAGGGCAAACAAGTACAATCACAGTTGGAGATATTTCTTCTCCTAGTACCTCTATTGTTAACTGGAACCTTACCCTCCTGGCTTATGGTGAGTTTGAGATTACAGTTTATGGTAATTCAACCAATGCCGGAATGTCTCAAGTAAACGCCACAGTTGTTGTAACTGATTTAGGAGTATCCAAGGCGGGATGGGAAGGCGTCAAAGCAGTCAGACTCTATCAAACAACCTCGATTGAAGAACGGCTTTACAATGTTGGGGAACCTGTTCTTATTCCAATCCGTGTAGTATACATGGATAACACCCCTGCAGTTAATGCTTCAGTGAAATTTGGTGATTATGGAACTGGCTTGGTCAATGCATCTGGGTATACAGAAATCATCATCACTTCCTATGAACCAGGCACAATCGAAATTCC
>JABXGU010000691.1 GCA_016550415.1 archaeon
CCCAACAGAATATAGCATCTGCCATCAAGAGCCCCTCCATCTTCACCATCACGGCTGTTGCTTTGGTTGATGCCATCAGCCCTTGTTCTATCGCCATTCTGGTATTCTTGATAGGTGCCCGGGTGCTTACTGCCAATAGACGGAAGAGAGCATTAAGTGTAGGCTTGGCCTTTTGTCTTGCCGTCTTCATCGCCTACTCCTTGTTCGGTTTTGGCTTACTCACGGTTGTTCAAGTTAGCGGTTTCTCTGGGACTTTCAGTCTTTTAGTTGGATTCCTTGCTATATTGGCGGGACTCTTCTATCTCAAGGACGTTTTCTGGTATGGTGGGGGCGGATTTACAATGGAGGTTCCTCGTTCCCTGAAGCCATTGCTTATGAAAATGCTTAAAGGTGTCACAAGTCCCTTCGGTGCTTTTGTTATGGGTTTTGTCGCTGTCTGTTTTGAGCTACCATGTACGGGCGGCCCATACCTGTTTATTCTCGGCCAGATGGCGAATAGCACCACGAAGCTTCAGGCAATTCCTCTTTTGCTATACTACAATTTCATCTTCATATTGCCTTTAATCATTATTTCTCTGCTTCTCTTTTCTAACTTCTCTTTAATAGGCAAAGTCAGAGAATGGAATGTCAGCCATAAGAGTTTGCTGAGACTGATTAGTGCCTTCGTCATGATGGTTTTGGGTTTTTTGGTAATACCCGTCTCATTGTTTGTCGAGCCGTTTCTAGTGTTCCTAGGCATCTTCAAAACCTATGGTCCCGCAATATTGACCATCATTTCAGTATGTTTAGTGGGTGGTTTTCTAAAACAGAAAGGTTTGTGGACTAAACTAAAGCCTTATGCATCTCTATTTCTTCTGCTTCTTCCTCTTGTGGCAATGCTGGCCTTTGTTCCAAGACTACCCATGGTTATGGCAAAACAATCTTCGGTATCCCAAACAACGCTTGAATCGAATGGTGTGGATTCATCTAGTAGTCCTTTGGATTCTTTGATTCATGATGGATTGAATTCGGGCAAATTTGTCTTTTTGTTCTTTTACATGGATGGATGTGGCTGGTGTAAAAAACAAAAGCCTGTAATAGATGAGTTGGAGGCGAAATATTCGGAAAATGTTGTTTTCATTCATGTCAATGGTATGGAAGAGGTTGAGGCGACATCTGAATTTGGGGTACAAGGATTCCCAACAATGTTCCTGATAAAGGACAAAGAATCGGAGGGATATGTATATGAACTTTTCAGTGGTTACACAGAGATTGATATTTTGGAGCAGATTCTAACAAACGAATTGGGTATCACTCCAATTCCTGTCACTATTTCAGATGAACAATCTGAAATCCAAGGTTGCGGAGTTCTCGGTAATGAAGAAACGCAAAGTCTTAGTGAGGGAAGTGTAACCGAAAGTAATGCTTTAAATGAGTTTTCTGCCCAAACTCAGCTATCCAAAAGTGAACCTAGCTTAGATCCTAACCCTATCCCTCTTACTAATGGTAATCCAAGTTCTTGTGTTGTTCCTTCCGATGATATGCGAATTAATTCAGACACAACGTTATGTCCTGGTGAGTATAATCTTGCGGATCTTGGAGATCAAGGTGTCATAATTATAAATAGTTCAGACATAATCCTTAACTGCAATAACGCAGTCTTGGTAGGAAGTTGGCCCGGCATAGGAATTGTGAATGATGGACACTATAATGTCCATATTGGAAATTGTACTATCAAGGAATTCGAAACGGGTATCTTTCTGGTAAACCTTGAGAACAACACACTAAGTAATAATTATGTTCTTGACAATGGGCGTGGTATTGTCTTGGATAATTCCAATTACACTGTTCTTTTAGGTAATACGGTAGTATACAATCATTTGGTAGGAATTTTTCTGCTTGAATCTTACTACAACCATCTTGATTCAAATCAAGTCTGCGCTACTGTTGAAATTGACATTGCTGAACTTCAAAGTACAGATAATTTTGGAATGGAGAATCGATGCAATGTAACTGATGGATGGAACGACTACGGAACAACTGGATGCACTTATCCTTGTCAAATATGTCCTGATTGGGATGTTGATGGAGTCTGTGATGATGTTGATAACTGTGAATTTATTGATAATCCGGATCAAAGTGATCTAGATAATGACGGGATAGGAGATGCCTGCGATAACTGTCCCCTTGCTTACAACCCTAATCAAGAGAATTCTGATCTGTTTGATGATTTTGGTGATGCCTGCGACACTTGTTGGCATAACCCATATGACAATGATCAATACGATGGAGATGGAGATTGTTACGCATTAATGCTAGATCCAAATTATTGGGATGGTAATAAGTGGATAAAAGACCCACATTGTGGTTACAAGTGTGATAATTGTCCTATGGAGTTTAACCCGTATCAAGAGGATGATGATGGTGATGGTGTGGGGGAATTATGTGATAAGTGTCCTGGGATACCGGACAACCAAGATGATGAGGATGGTGATGGCTATGGCGATGAGTGTGATAATTGCTGGATGCGCTATAATCCCCAGCAGGAGAACTCAGACAACGACGATTATGGGGATGCCTGCGATAACTGTTGGGAGGCGACAAACGAATATCAATTTGATACAGACCATGATTGTGACTCCATCGCAAAACCTTATACTAATGATCCTCACTGTGGTGATGCTTGCGATAACTGTCCAGCGCAAGATAATCCAAAGCAGGAAGACTGGGATGATGATGGAGTAGGTGATGCCTGCGATTGTAATGATAATTTAATGGGACCAAACGAGCTTGGAGCTGACTGCGGTGGTATCTGCGCGCAGACATGCCCAAGCAATTGTATACCCGTTTTACCACAGGGATCTACCACTGGCAAAATAGATATAGTTTTTATCCCCGCAGAGGATTACGTGAATTTTGGTGGTTTGCCTGCTTTCAGGAAAGATATAGTTACGGCTATTTTCGACTATTATTATAGTGATCCTATATTATACGCAAATAGACAAAAATTCAACTTCTGGTACACACCGAAAATCGCTACTTTGAATCCACCGAGTATGTATGATATGTGTAATTGGGGAGAACCATATGGATGGAATCAGGGCTGTCCCCAAAACGCCTTTGGAGTAATAGTCCACACTGTTCAGTGCCGAGATTATCAGCTTAAAGGTCTTTATTCTGCTCGGATGATGTGTCCAAGAGCCTTTCTTCATGAATTAGGTCATCTTCTCTTCAAACTGTCAGATGAATACGATGATTCAGTAAATTCACCTCCTTGTAAAGCTAAATATGGCTGTCCACAAGAAGCAACCTACTGCAACGTTTTCGCAAGCGAGACAGAATGTAAAGCTAACTCAGAAAATCCGTCTGGTTGTTACCAATTCACTACTTGTGATGGGGGTTGGTGGAAGTCACAACCAACTCATACAATAATGGCTGAGGAGTGTCCGTCAGGAATATGTGGAATTTGCACTTGGGGACCAGATGCTATAAGACAGGTGAACGACATTCTTAGCAAGTATATTGATCCACCACCAGACGAAATGAAGAAGGCAATTGTCGGCTACTTCCACTATGACGGAGAAAGCATCGAGATGTACGACTCTGCCATTGTTTACGGTGACTCTCCTGAAAGATTCTTGGATTGGGAAGATTTAAGAATGGTCTTCCTGAACTCGAAAGGAGACATCATCAACGAGTTTGACTTGAGAGATCCCAGATATATGGACTACTTTAATCCGGTCGGGGCAGGGTTTTTGGATGAAGTTGATTTTTCCCTAGTTTTTCCTTTCATTGATGACATAAGAACTTTAGAGGTTTATGATGGAGAAACTGGAAATCTATTGAATTCTATAGATCTTTCTGACGCCATCGAGGACTTCTGCAATGAACATCAAAATGACCCACAATGTCTTTCCGTCTCTGTCGAAAAAACCTTCAAACCAGATAGCATAGTCG
>JABXGU010000692.1 GCA_016550415.1 archaeon
AGTACCACCACGTCGTGATGCTCCAAAGGTTTCTCCAACTGTGACAGTTAAGCCTTGATAATGAGCAGCATATGAAACAAGATGTGCAGTCAGTAAAATTCCTTGCCCACCAACACCTGTGATGACTAAATTAAACGGACGTTTATCTGGCACATCTGGATCTGAGGATAATTTAGGGGATGGCATAGCTATTCCTTCTCCCCCTTGCTTTTACTTTTGGGTGATGTAATGGCTTTGTGGGGGCACACTTGGATACAAACACCACACCCTATACACTGCAAGGAATCGATGCGGACAGACCGCAGATTTGAATCCCATATTAGTGCTGGGCAGTTGAATTCAGAGTAACAAATACCGCATTCTTCTCCACGACATTTTGCTGATTCGATTCTTGGGATGGAATAATGTTCTGCTTTTGAGGTAAACTGACGAAGTGCAAGTGGACAGGCGCGACGAAAGATGATTACATGGATTCCTTTAGTGGTGATGGCTTGATAAACAGCTTGGATTGATTGATTTACTTGAAAGGGGTCGATAACGGTGACATCCTTTATGCCAAAGCTTTTCATGACTTTTTCAATATCTAGAATTGGAGCAGGTTCCCCAGATGCAGTAAATCCGGTTCCTGCGTGAGGTTGGAAACCGGTCATAGCTGTGGTTTGATTATCTAAAACACAGATTGTTGCATTTGCTTGATTGTAATATATATTGACCAGGGCAGGTAGTCCCGCATGGAATAAAGTCGAGTCTCCGATGACAGCTATTACGGGTTCATCTAATCCAAAGGTTTGAAGCTTCCCAAAGCCGCTGGCTAGACCGAGACTGGTTCCCATGGCGTGTTGATTTCGCATCAAATCATGATAGAAAGCTCCCAAGGAGTAGCAGCCTATATCACCGGTTACAAATCCCCGATTCTTATTTCGCTTAATAGCCCTGTAAATCGCATAGTATGAGGCGCGGTGTGGACACCCAGCACAGAATGTAAGATTTCGTGGTGGGATATCAACCATCACTTCTTCAATCCTATCCCTAAAGTCAGAAGAAACAGGTGAGAAATGTTTGCCGCTGAGATCAGCCACTGCTTGGATTGCGGTGTCAATGGAGAGTTCTCCCCACCGGGGAACATGACCTGTCAATTTTCCATAACAGTGAGGGCGATTATCAGTTTCAAGATCATAGATATTTGAGCGAATTAGGGTTTCAATGTAAGGGTCAATTTCCTCTAGAAAAAGAACTTTTTCTGCTTGAGAGAGAGGTTGTCGTATTAATCGGAATGGAAGGGGGGATAGAGTGGCGATGCGAAGAATACCAACTTGTTCTTGAAGATTTAGAAGGCTGACAGCTTCATTGGCATAGAGCCAACCTGTGCCACTTGTTATGAGGAGGAGGTCAGGTTTTTCGGGACCGGTATAACGGTTCCAAGGTGACACTTCGAAGCGATCCCTTAGTTGTTCCAGTCGTTTATGGAGTTCTGCGTGACAGAGAGTTGGTTTAGGAATGTTTAGAAGCTGACGGCTATGATCAAAGTGTGCTTCCCTTGGCTGTCGTAGAATTGGTCCAAGGCTGAATGTTTGCTGACTGTGAGCCAAACGTGTTGTGATACGAAGAAGAAATGGGGTGCCATAGCGTTCTGAGAGATCAAAGGCATATGGCATCATATCTTTGGCTTCTTGATGTGTTGAAGGTTCTAAGACTGGGACATCTGCATAGTGCCCTAGGAATCGAGTGTCCGCTTCGGTAGTTGAGCTGTATGCTTGAGGGTCATCTGCGACTACAAGAACAAGACCACCTAGACCATGACCTGTGTAAGCAACATTGACTAATGTATCCATTAAGACAAAAAGCCCATTCTGTTTCATAGATGTCATAGCACGTAAGCCTGCCCATGCTGCAGCTAATGCTGCTTCGAAAGCGACTTTCTCATTGGTGCTCCATTCAACATAGAGACCCCAATCCTTGGCGACGAAAGCTAGATTTTGAAGGATTTCGGTAGAAGGTGTCCCAGGATAAGCTGTTGCGAAGTGTAAATTAGCTTCAAGGGCACCACGGGCAATAGCATCATTTCCCATTCCAAGAACCAAAGTATCTGCTTCGCCGCACATTACATTCTGACTCAGATTGTGCACCACCAAAAGCTCTTCTAACTACTAACTCTGTTGTTAGGTTGAGAGTAGCTTTTTACCCTGACGCTTAATCAGTAACCAGGAATTATTAGAGAGAAAGCAGGAAGTTTAAAATTAACCGATACATAGTCTCTAGGTAGAGGATGAGGAGAACATGGAGGACTCAGCTGACCGTTTAATATCTGATCGACTTGCAGAACTTTCACGAACCATCTTTCCAGTAAATTACATCCTTTCCAAAACGTATGAGCATGCAGTAAAGCATCCAGCTTGTGCAATGGCAATTATCACCCAGACAGGTTGCCAGGTTAATTTCACTCAGCCAATATCGATTAAACCGAAAATACTAGAAAGAAGAGGTCCCTTTGTCTACAGGCGTCGTTTGTATTATGTAAAGGAAATAAAAATCATCGATAGCTTTCTAGTTCTTACACCTGACAAGTTCAAAATCTCCCCCACTAAAGATCCCAGCCATCATCTTGAAGGTTTCAAGAAAGCTGTACAACCCTATCTTAAGAAAATGGAGGAGCTTCTCAGGCAGCGTTTTGCGACGATATTCATCAGAATTCCAAGTGAGGAAGAACCATTATTGCTGCGCCGTCAGGCAATGAAGGGTAGACAAATCCTCACTATTGATGAGCTTTTCATAGAGATGAGAATGCCCCTTGAGCTTGGTCCACCTACGAAAGAGGTAATGTTTCGAGGTAAACCAGTGAAAGAACTTCCAAGTAAAAGAAAGAGGAAGGGTAAGGCAAAAGCTCAAACAGTGACAGTCACCTACTTAACACTCGAAGATGGAAGAATCGTTCTTCCCAAACCAGGTATAATCCAAGCGGGAGAATATGTCCACCTGGGTGATGTCCCATACCATTTTGAGATTGTGGATGGACCTGTTCCTGCTAGAAAGATTATCACAAGCTTCCTGCAACTTGGCAACAAGAGCATCGCTCAATTACTGGAGGAATATAGCGAGTTAGCGTTTCTGCCCTTCTTCTTTGACCTTTATCTAAAGCAGGGAGGCCCGCCAATTCGTCATGCTGCCTTAATGGATGGCCGCCTTATTATTGGTCGAAGCCCAGAATCAACTCGACATCTAGGAAAATTTGAAGTCTTCCTTTCCAAAGCAGATATTGAAATATCCCATTCTTAGAATCATCTCACTCCAATGCATCTACTTTTCACAATAGTTAACTAGCATATTTATCGATGAACATCGTTTCATTCTATAGTGGCGAATAAGCAATGAGTAAGTCGTGGAAAATGACAGCACTTGATGCCATCTTTAAACCTTCAACAATTGCCATCATAGGAGCATCAGATAAGCCACGAAAACTGGGAAGCCTAACACTTCGAGCCTTACACTCCTCAAATTTCCCAGGACCCTTCTTTCTAGTTAACCCTTCATTAGAATGGATAGGAAAACACAAGGTCTATCCAAAAATTCAGGATACCCCAAAACCCGTAGACCTTGCCTTGATTGCTGTTTCAGGTTTCAATGTACCAGGAATTCTCAAAGATTGTGTAGAAAAAGGTGTAAAAGGAGCTGTCATTTACTCAGCAGGCTTTAAAGAACTTGGAGAAGCGGGAAGTGCACTTGAACAGGAAATTGCCAAAATAGCTAGCAAAGCAAAGATTGGCATAATTGGACCCAACTGTCTTGGTATAGGAAATGTACCATATAACCTGAATGGCACCTTCTTTCCCTATCCCACCCCTGTTACACCTGGATGTGTTTCATTAGTAAGCCAAAGTGGTGGTGTCGCAGGGCTGATGCTTTATGCTGCAGTCGATGCACAATTAGGCATTGCAAAATTTGCTAGCATCGGTAATAGGGTTAACCTTGATTTTGCAGATTTTATCCATTATTTTGGTAATGATTCTGAAACACGCATCATCTGTCTTTTCATTGAAGGAACCGATGATGCTCGCCGAATGGTCGAAGAAGCTCAACGGATTAGCTCAGAAAAACCTATCCTGGCCTTTAAAGTCGGTAAAACACCAACTGCACAACAGGCGGCCCTTAGTCACACTGGAACATTGGCAGGCCGTGGTGAACTCTATAGTTCAGCTTTTCGACAAGCAGGGATTCAAGAAGTAGATTGTGTGAGAGAACTCATAGACACAGCAAAAGCCCTCTCAATCATACGTCACTTACCCCGTGGTAATCGTGTAGCATGTGTAACACATACGCTTGGACCAACAATAATCGCCGCAGAAATTCTTGAAAAGCAGGGCATTCATCTGCCACCACCTAGCAGTCAAACAATCCAAGGAATCCACAAGATTATGCAATTACCCATTCCAATACCAATAAACAATCCAATTGATCTCCTAGCTTTAGGATGGGCCCGTCCAAATATTTTTGCTGAAGCACTTCGTCTAGCAGCTGCAGAAGAACAATATGATGCTTTCCTCACTGTGTTTTCACCCAATTTCCAAGTAGATATCGGTGGAGGGACACCAACAGAAGCCCTGATAGAAATTGCCAAAGAATCAAAGAAACCAATTTTTGCCATCCTCAATGCTCCGGAGAGTTATCAACCTCCAGAGAAGAAAATCCTAGAAGCCAGTGGGATTCCAGTCTTTGCATCCCCTGAGAGAGGAGCAAAAGCTTTGGCCAATATAATCAGCTACTCTAAAATGAAAACACAAAGAAACTGACCAAGAAGCTAGCTTAGCCCTAATTGGCATTTCTCGAAGCTGATTAGAAATCGTCGAGTAATGTTGCGATGCCCTTTTCGGAGGGAACCATAAAACCATCAGCAGTTACTTCATATGGTATAAGTCGCGTTACAAAGGCAGACAACGGCGACTTAGCTACACGGATATATTTCTGGAGCCGCTCATTTTCATCTCGAACAGTGAGTTGAATAACTCCATCATAGAGGTATTTGAAACTCTCAGATACAGTTGATGCATGCATTTTTGGTACCAATACTGACAGCCAT
>JABXGU010000693.1 GCA_016550415.1 archaeon
CAATATGGGTCCATAGGAAGAACTTCAGACCAGTCCTCCTCACCTGTGTTTTTTCAGTTCCTTTTTCTCGCCAAAAAAGTAGCAAAAAGAAAGCTGGAAGTATGGTCAATTCCCAGAACAAGTAGAAGAGGAAAAGATCTGCAGCACCGAAGACTCCTTGCATACCAATGTAGAGAATAAGAAGGTTGGAATAATAGATCCCGATGTTTTTTTCATTACTAAAATATGAAACACTGAAAATCATGATGAGAATGGTGATTATTGCTGTTATGACCATGATTGGAAAACTAAGACCATCAATCATGAAGCTGAAGTTGATATTCATAGGAGGAATCCAAAGAAACACTTCAGAGATTGGCTGCGTCATGAGCATTTCGTAGCCTCGTATTGAAATAAGAACCAAAGAAGTCAAAACAGCGATGACACTTACAATCAACGCAGGTTTGCGCCTGCTGCGAGCGACACCAATTATAATAGGGCAAGCTAGAGCTGGAATTAATATTGCCAAGGCAAGTCCAAAGGAATCAATAAATGATTGTAGCAGTGTCAAAGTAGGAATTGTAGCCATTGTTTATCCCTCCAATTTTCGCAATTCCCGAACATCTACAGAATTATGTACTCTCGACACGAGAATCACAATAGCTAGACCAACAACTGCTTCTGCAGCAGCCATAGCAATGGTGAATAATACGATGGTTTGCCCTATCACAGATGGTAATGGTAGAAATCTAGCTAATGCTATTAGGCTCAGGTTGGCTGCGTTTGTCAAAATCTCTATACTAAAGAATAAGCGCATTATGTTTCTCTTACTTGCAAGCCCGTATAGGCCAATGCAGAAGAGTATCACGGTTATTAGGAGATATACAATCAGAGTTGCCATTAGTTCTGTGCCTCCCTCTTTGATAGTGTCAACGCTCCAATGAGCGATGCGGTAAGAACCAGTCCAAGAATTAGAAGTGCCACTCCATAATCATTCAAAATGGTAATGGCTAGCTCTTCTATGGTCCAACTCCAAGCTGGTGGGGTTGTTGATAATGTTCCTGAAGTAATTAAGACGAAGATTAGAATGACTAGTAGGAGTACGTTGATTAATAATGACGGAAACCATTCTCGAATAGGGCGTTTTAGTCGCTGGTGCCACAAGTCGTATGGAACTACCATTATCGTGAATAGGATGAGAACTGCAACTGCACCAATATACACTGTAATTTGAAACATAGCAGCATATGTCGCATCAAGAAGGACGAATAAGCAAGCAAGTCCAAGGAACATACCTCCTAATGAAACAGCCCCGTAAACAATGTCTTTAGCTTCGATTGATGCAATGGCTGCTGCAATGGTGAGGATGGCAATTACAATAAGGACTAAATCTGGAATAGTAAATTCAATCATTTTGCTGTGGCTCCTGATCTTCTATGGGTTCACCTGAACGTGATACGTGCTCTGGTATTTTCGTCAATTCTATAGGAGAAAGAACTAGGCTCGCTGGTTCTCGTGTTGATAGATGATAGAAACTGGTATGCTCCAAAGCATTGCTGGGACAAGCATCAACACATAATCCGCAAAAGATGCATTTACCATAATCAATTTGCGGGTGCTTCTTCTTTTCATCCTTTCCTTCCAGTGCAACCATTTCTATGGCATCAGAAGGACAGCTTCTTGCGCAAAGCCCACAACTGATACATTTATCGATGTGATGGATGTGCCGTCCTCGATATACTTCAGGAAGATCCAGTTTTTGATCTGGATACTTTACGGTCGCGCGTCGTTTAAAGAAATACTTGATTCCTGCGAAAGCAGCTCTTAGCGCCACTATGGAAGACCTCCAAAGAACATTATTTGCAGAAACATAACCGCAAAGAGATTTAGAATCCCAATTGTTAGAAGTCGAGCCCAACCAATGTGGAGTAACCTAGAAATTCTGACCCGTGGGAGAACCCCTCTTGGTAGAATAAGGAGCGAAGCAACTATTGAGACTTTGATAAATACCCATACAAATGATGGTATGAAACTGGGAATGAAAGCTGGCATCAGCCAACCACCAAGAAAGAGTGTTGTAAACATTAGTGAGCCAATGTAAAGCTTGAGGTACTGACTAAGCATCAGGAGTCCGAAGTTCATGCCAGAATATTCACTCATATAGCCTGTAACAATTTCAGGCTCTGCTTCAGGCAAGTCATAAGGGATTCTCTCAAGCTCAGCTAGGAGGGCGATGTAGAATACCAACGCACCAAGTGGCTGTAGAAGAATAAACCAATATCCTGATTGAGCATAGACAATTCCAGTCATGTTTAATGTACTCGACATGATGACAACACCGATGGCAGAAAGCCAGAGTGGTATCTCATATGCAACTAGCTGAAGGAGCGCTCGTAATCCCCCTAAGAAGGGATAGACACTGTTACTAGCCCATGCTGTGAGAAATGCTAGAGCTGGGAGAATGGCAGCAATAGCAAAGGCAAAGAGTAAACCAAATTCCAAATCAGCAATGACTAAATTGGGACCAATTGGAATGACTGTCACCGTTGTGGCGGCAAAAGTAACGATTACAAGGGGGGCTATTTGAAAGAGGAACCTGTCAGCACGTTTGGGAATAATAGATTCTTTGAAAATGAGTTTGGCAAAGTCTGCAACCGGCTGAAGTATTCCTCCAATTCTTCCAGCATATTGTGGTCCAACTCGTAATTGTATTTTAGCTAGAGCTTTTCGTTCAAACCAAATTATTGCAGCTGCAGCCAAAAGCATTGTTAATAATCCTGGGAAAATCACGAGCATGAAGAAAGTCCCTGACGTGATAAAGGCAAAAAGAAGCTGGAAAAAGCTGAAGATATATTCAATTGGATTCATGGCTGTTCACTACCTGTCTGCATTTGGGGGCCAATAGTCCAAGCTCCAATAGATGCTAGGAATATCTGCTAATTCACAATCCCGAAGTAGGAAAGTTAAAACTGGAAGATGCCGAAAGCAAGGTGTACTAATCTTAACTCGCTCTAGATATTTCTCTCCATTACTGATGATGAAATATCCAAGCTCTCCACGAGCTGATTCGACTCTTGCATAACTTTCACCCGCTGGTACCTTTTTTGGAACCTTAATCTTGATATCGCCTTTTGGAAGTTTTTCCACAACTTGTTCCATTATGGTGCAACTTGTACGCATCTCCTCAAGACGAACCATTGATCGGGCAAATGAGTCACCTTCGTCATATACTGCTGGTTCAAATTCTAATTCTGAATAAGCTCCATATGGGTCGGTCTTACGAATGTCATAGGTTATGCCTGAACCTCTAAGGACAGGTCCTGTCGCACTAAGTCTAATTGCCTCAGACTTTGTTAGGACACCAATTTCACAAGTGCGTTGTTTGAAAATAGTAGTTTGGAAGAAAATGCGTTCATAATCTACAAGTCGCGTTTTGAAATTCTTGATTGCTTTGTGAAGTCGTGGTACAAAATTATCTGGAAGTGGATGCCGGACTCCGCCTGGCATAATTTCCGAGTAGGTTAATCTTGCTCCAGTTATTGCTTCTGCTAAATCTATGAATTGTTCTCGATCAGCAAATGGCCACATGAACATGGTCGAGTGTCCTAAGA